>JAEWKL010000181.1 GCA_023386115.1 Pseudomonadota bacterium | reverse complement strand
CCCCTGGCTACTGCTGGTACTACACCGATTCCTCTCGGACGCAGGGCTTCTGGGACCGCTGCCCGGCTTAAGCGCAGGAGGCTTCCATGGATATCTGCAAGTGCGCCGCCGAAGCCATTGGCACGTTCTGGCTGACCGTTTCCGCCTGCGGCAGCGCCGTCATCGCGGCGATCTTTCCGGAGGTCGGCATCGGGCTCGTCGGCGTGTCCCTCGCCTTCGGCCTGACCGTAGTCACCATGGCCTACGCCATCGGCCACATCTTCGGGTGGCACCTCAACCCGGCCGTGACCTGCGAACTCGCCGCCGGGGGGCGCTTCCCGGTGCGCGACATCCCTCCCTACGTGATCTCCCAGCTCATCGGCGGCCTCGTCGCGGCAGCCGTGCTCTACGCCATAGCGAGCGGCGCGTCGGGCTTCGACCACGCCAAGGGTTTTGCCTCGAACGGCTACGGCGAGCATTCGCCCGGACACTATAGCCTGATGTCGTGCCTCCTAGCCGAGGTGGTGCTGACCATGATGCTCCTGTTCGTCATCATGGGGGCGACGCACGGCAAGGCCCCGGTTGGGTTCGCGCCACTCGCCATCGGGCTCTGCCTGACCCTCGTCCACCTCGTCGGAATCCCGGTCACCAACCTCTCGGTGAACCCGGCGCGCAGCACGGGGCCGGCCGTGTTCGTGGGCGGTTGGGCCATCGCCCAGCTCCGGCTGTTCTGGGTGGCGCCGGTCCTCGGGGGCGTCCTCGGCGGCATCCTCTATCACTGGATCAGCGAGGAGCCTCTGGCCCAGGTGACCGGCCTCACGCCGCCCGCGCCCGCGGAGTGAACCGGAGGGCGCGCTCGACACCCCCGAGACCTTCGATCCGGACTGGCGTCACGCGCGTCCGGGCCCATGACCAGGACCGACCCTTGAGGAGAGGACCATGAGCAAGACGCGGCGGCCGGACGACATCGAAAGCGAGGAGGGGGCGAGCCCGGCGTTCAGCCGCCGCGCGATGCTTCTCGGGGGGACCGCTCTGGCGGCATCCACGATGGGCGCCGCGCCCGGCGCACAGGCCCAGGCCCAGGCGCCGGCGCCGGCCCCGCAGCCGGCACCCGCGAGGACCGGCTCATCGGGCCGACCCGTGAACATCCTCGTGATGTTCGGCGACGACATCGGGCAGTCCAACATCAGCGCCTACACCTTCGGCCTGATGGGCTACCGCACGCCCAACATCGACCGGATCGCCCGCGAGGGCATGATGTTCACCGACTACTACGCCGAGCAGAGCTGCACGGCCGGCCGCTCCTCCTTCATCACGGGACAGTCGACTCTTCGCACAGGGCTGTCGAAGGTCGGCGTGCCCGGGGCAACGGTGGGCTTGCAGAAGGAGGACGCGACGCTGGCCGAGCTCCTCAAGCCGCTCGGCTACGCCACAGGCCAGTTCGGCAAGAACCACCTCGGCGACCGCGACGAGTACCTGCCGACCAACCACGGCTTCGACGAGTTCTTCGGCAACCTCTACCACCTCAACGCCGAGGAAGAGCCCGAGCAGCGCACCTACCCGCGCGATCCGGAGTTCCGCAAGAAGTTCGGCCCCCGCGGCGTGCTCAAGGCGTCGGCGGACGGCAAGATCGAGGATACCGGCCCGCTCACCAAGAAGCGGATGGAGACCATCGACGACGAGACCTCGGCCGCCGCGATGGACTTCATGGAGCGCCAGGTCCGGGCCAACAAGCCGTTCTTCTGCTGGTTCAACTCGACCCGGATGCACTTCCGGACGCATGTCGCCGAGAACCGGCGCAGCCCGCCGGGCGTCGCCGCCCGGACCGAGTATGCCGACGGCATGGTCGAGCACGACGGGCACATCGGGCAGCTCTTGAAGAAGCTCGACGACCTCGGCATCGCGAACGACACCATCGTGCTGTACACGACCGACAACGGCCCGCACATGAACTCCTGGCCGGACGGCGCGATGACGCCCTTCCGGAGCGAGAAGAACACGAACTGGGAAGGCGCCTTCCGGGTCCCCTGCATGATCCGCTGGCCGGGCCGCATCCAGGGCGGATCCGTCTCCAACGAGATGGTCAGTGGCCTCGACTGGGTGCCCACCCTCATGGCGGCCGCTGGCGACCCCGACATCGTGGGCAAGCTCCTAAAGGGCCACGCGGCCGGGACGAAGACCTTCAAGGTCCACCTAGACGGCTATAACCAGCTTCCGTACCTCACCGGGCAGCAGGACCGTAGCGCCCGCAACAAGTTCTTCTACTTCAACGACGACGGCGACCTCGTAGCGATGCGCTACGAGAACTGGAAGATCGTCTTCGAGGAGCAGCGCGCCCCGGGCACGATGCGCGTCTGGGCCGAGCCCTTCACGACGCTCCGCCTGCCGAAGCTGTTCGATCTGCGGGCCGACCCCTACGAGCGCGCCGACATCACCTCGAACACCTACTATGATTGGTTCGTCTCGCAGCCCTACATCGTCTTCGTCGCGCAGGATGAGGTCGCCAAGTTCCTCGGAACGTTCCGCGAGTTCCCGCCGCGCCAGAGGGCTGCGAGCTTCAGCGTCGACCAGATCATCGAGAAGATGCAGCGCGCGACCCAGGCGCATGGCCAATAGCGCGTCAGGAGGCGGACTATGTCCTCCCTGATAGGGATTTTGAGCCGCCGCGGGTTGCTCGCGGCCGCGGCGGCCTTTTCCATCTTGGTCGGACCGCCATGGTTGAGCGCGGCTCGCTCCCAGGGAGACCCGCTGCCTTCCTGGAATGAGGGCACGCCGAAGCGGGCGATCCTCGACTTCGTCGGGCGCGTCAGCCGGGAGGGCGGCCCGGACTTCGTCCCGCCGGCGGAACGCATCGCCGTGTTCGACAACGACGGCACCCTGTGGGCGGAGCAGCCGATCTACTTTCAGGTCGCGTTCGCCCTGGACCGGGTGAAGGCGCTCGCCCCCGAACATCCGGAGTGGAAGGAGGCACAGCCCTTCAAGGGCATCGTCGAGGGCGACCCCAAGGCCGTCGCGGCGTCCGGGGAGCGAGGCCTGCTCCAAGTCATGGCGGCGACCCACGCCGGCATGACAACCGAGACCTTCAACGGCATCGTCGCGGACTGGCTGAAGACCGCGCGCCATCCCCGCTTCGTTAGGCCCTACGACAGCCTCGTCTACCAGCCGATGCTGGAGCTGCTCGCCTACTTGCGGACGAATGGCTTCAAGACCTTCATCGTCTCGGGCGGCGGCGTCGAGTTCATGCGAGTGTTCACGGAGCGCACCTACGGCATCCCGCCCGAGCAGGTCGTGGGCTCGTCCGGTGTCACGAAGTTCGAGATGAGACCAGACGGGACGCCGGTCCTCGTGAAGGAGCCCAAGGTCGCGTTCATCGACGACGGTCCCGGCAAGCCGTCCGGCATCGACCGCTTCATCGGTCGCCAACCCATCCTGGCCTTCGGCAACTCGGATGGCGACCAGCAGATGCTGGAATGGACGGCTGCGGGGACCGGCTCCCGCTTCCTCGGCCTCGTCCATCACACCGACGCCGAGCGCGAATTCGCCTACGACCGACAATCTCACGTTGGCCGCCTCGACAAGGCCCTCGACGAGGCCCGCCAGCGCGGGTGGACGGTTGTCGACATGCGACAGGACTGGAAGCAAGTGTTCCCGTCAGCCCCTCGGAGCGAGCGATGACCGACGCACCCGTGCTGGACCGGCGCAGCGTTGTCGCCGATCCGGTGCCCAACATGGTCTTCTTGCCTGGCGGAACCTTCAGGATGGGCTCCGACCGACACTATCCGGAGGAGGCTCCGGTCCACCGGGTCCGCGTCGACGGCTTCTGGATCGACCCGACGCCGGTCACGAACGCGCAGTTCAGGGCCTTCGTGCGCGCCACGGGCTACGTGACGGTGGCCGAGCGGAAGCCGGATCCGGCCGACTATCCCGGCGCGCTGCCCCACATGCTCCAGGCCGGGTCGCTCGTGTTCAAGCCGCCCAAGGGCGCCGTCGACCTGCGGGACTGGGGCGCCTGGTGGCGCTTCAAGTTCGGCGTGCACTGGCGCCGGCCCTATGGCCCCGGCTCGTCCATCGCCGGGCTGGACGCGCACCCCGTGGTGCACGTCGCCTTCGCCGATGCCGAGGCTTACGCGGCGTGGGCCGGCAAGGCGCTGCCGACCGAGGCGGAGTGGGAGTACGCGGCCCGCGGCGGCCTCGACGGTGCAGAGTTCGCCTGGGGCGACGAGCTCACGCCCGGCGGCCGTCACATGGCCAACACCTGGCAGGGAGCTTTTCCGCACCAGAACCTGGCCGAAGATGGCTACGAGCGTACCTCGCCCGTCACGTCGTTCCCGCCGAACGGCTACGGGCTGTTCGACATGACCGGCAACGTCTGGGAGTGGACGACCGACTTCTACGTCTCGAAGCACCCTGCCGACGCGGCGAAGGCGTGCTGCATCCCGCAGAACCCCCGGGGCGGCAGGGCGGACGAGAGCTTCGACCCGAACCAGCCCGGGATCCGCATACCTAGACGGGTGGTGAAGGGCGGATCGCACCTCTGCGCGCCGAACTACTGCCGGCGCTACCGACCGGCCGCCCGCCACCCGCATCCGGTCGACACCTCGACGAGCCACATCGGCTTCCGCTGCGTCCGACGGACGGAAGCGCCCCGATGAGCGGCCGCGCCCGAAGGTCGGGAAGCCTGCGGATGCTCCTGGCGCTGATGATGGTCGCGCCGGTCACCGCGGTGCCTCCGGCCCGTGCACAGGCCCCGCCGTCCTCCGTCGATGGTTGGGACAATGCCTACTACCAGATCCTCGCGGAAAGCCTGCGCCGAGCCGGACGGGGGAAGTGGGTCTACACGTCCGATGGCCACGCCATAGGCCGCATCGCCGATGTCCACACCGCGCCGGACGGAGTGCACGAGGTCGCCGTCGTCAGCGTACGCCCTCTCATGGGGGGTGGGCAGATCGTCCTTCCGGTCTATCGACTGAGCCGGCGGAAGGGCCGCATCGTCTCGGCGGAGGATCGGGCCGCTATCCGCTCAATGGCGCGCGTGGACATGGCAGCGAGGGACGAACGTCCATGAGCCGCCGTTCGGGTCGCGTGCTCGCCCTCTCCATCCTCGGCGTCATCCTCCCCATCCAGGCTGCCGAGGCACGCAGGCCGGCCGCGGCGGGCTTGGACCGCATCCGGGTCGTCTACGAGACCCCGAAGAAGGCGGCCTACCGCGAGATCTACGACTCCGTGCGTCGGCAGCGCGTGCTGGAGCGCGTCGGTGCCATCGTGGAGTTGGCCCGCCTGCCGACCCGCCTGACCTACAGGCTCAAGGAATGCGCCGGCGAGATGAACGCCTGGTACGCGCCCGAGAATCGGAGCGTCACCCTCTGCTACGAGCTGGTCGCCAGCATCCACAAGGTCGCGCCGAAGACCAAGTCGCCCGCCGGCGTGACCCGCCACGACGCGCTCGTGGGCCCCGTCGCTCAGATCCTCATGCACGAGAGCGGCCATGCCCTCTTCGACTTGCTCCGCGTCCCCATCCTCGGGCGCGAGGAGGACGCGGCCGACCAGGTGGCGTCCTACGCCCTGCTGCAACTCGGCCGCGAGGAGGCGCGCACCGTGGTGAACGGGAGCGCCTACTTCTTCGCGACGACGGGCAAGTACGAGCCCATCGACAAGGGCGGCTTCGCGGACGTCCACGGCTTCTCTTGGCAGCGCTTCTACAATCTCGCCTGCCTCGCCTACGGCTCGGACGAGAAGCGCTTCGGCTACATCGTTGCCAAGGGCTACCTGCCGAAGGAACGGGCCGACGGCTGCGGCGAGGAGTACGATCAGGTCGCCTTCGCCTTCGACAAGCTGATCGTCCCACACCTGCGCGTGAAGCCGGGTCGCGGCGAGCGGCTGCGCCGGGCGTTCGAGCGCGCGGCGCGAGGACGGTAGACCGGATCCCACCCTTCCGAACGGAGGCTCCCGCACACATTGACGGAGCGGCCCCGACCGGGCTGCCAGTCCGACGCCTGCCGGGATAGCCCCGACCCGAACGAGAGGCTCTGCCGGCAGGGTTTGAGCGGTCACCTGCATGCGGCCCGCGGCCGTGCGCAACTCTCGTGATTGTCAAGCCTGTAACGGTTTCATGCGGGCCAAATAGCGCTTGGCTACCTCCTTATGTGGCAGGAAGATCATACTTGCTCAGGATCCTGTGAAACCAGGGTTTACAAGGCGCTCCCTTACCTGTTCCCTGATTATGTTCCGGGTTGCTTGCGAAATGCTTTACCAGAGACAGTTCGTTGAGGGCATGCATGCGGTACTACGTGCGTCACCTGTTCGGGGACGTTGTCCTCGCCGCGCTCCTTGCCGCGAACTCTTCAGCCAAGGCCGCCGAGGGCGGCCTGAGCTTCTACATCGAGGGGCAGGCCGTCCCGCTGGGCGGCGTGGTTCCCCCGCAAGGCCTGTACTTCGACAGCACCACCTACTTCTACAGCGGCAGGATTGGGGGCAATCGCACGACCCAGCTCGGCGGCAACATCATCGCCGATGCCAAGGTGAACATGGTCGCCGACTTCGCGACGGCGCTATGGGTCACGCCCGTCAAGATCCTCGAAGGCGACCTCGCCTTCGCCTTCGTCATGCCCTTCGGCGAGCCGGCGGTGCGGGCAGGCGTCCTGATCAACGGCCCGCTCGTGAACCAGGTGCTCGGCCGACCCGCGGGCGTCAGCGTCAGCGACGCCACCTTCAATCCCGGCGACCCCATCGTCTCGGCCTCGCTCGGTTGGCACTCCGGGAACTGGCACTGGAAGCTGACCGGCTTGGTCAGCATTCCGGCGGGTGGCTACGAACCCGGCCAGCTCTCGAACGTGGCGCTCAACCGCTACCTTGGGGACATCTCCGCCGCCGCGACCTATCTCGATCCGACCGTCGGCATCGAGCTCTCCGCGGCCGCCGGCTTCACGCTCAACGGCACGAACCCGGCGACACGGTACACGACGGGTCACGAGTTCCACGTCGACGTGTCGGCCTCGAAGTACCTCACCAAGGAGCTGTCGGTTGGCGTCATCGCTTCCCACTACCAGCAGATCACCGGTGACAGCGGACCCGGTGCTCGTCTCGGGCCGTTCAAGGGCCGGACCACGGCCGTGGGCGGCACGCTCGGCCTGACCGCCCTGGCAGGGCACATCCCCATCACCGCCCGCGTGAAGGTCCTGCGCGAGGTCGAGGTTGAGAACCGTTTCCAGGGCACCATCGGCTTCCTTGAGTTCTCCTTTCCCCTGTGGGTGCCCACCCCGAAGGCCGCGGCCGAACCGAAGCCAGTGGTAGCGAAGTTCTGAGGTCGCCACGTGACCGGCGAGCGGGGAGGATGAGGTTAGGCCGTCGGTCCGGTCGGGGCCCCTCGATCCGCTCGCGCGTGCCCCCTGCCCAAGGCTCGTTCGATCCGGGCGATATCGCCGACCGACAGCCGGATCTCGAAGAGAAGGAAGATCAGGGCGGTCGTGAACAGCACCAGCGCGGCGATGAACAGGATCGCGATGGTCGGGCTGTTGTGGAAGCCGAACAGGGCGTCGACGAAGGTCAACACGACCATCCATCCGGTGACGATGCCGCTGTGCACGCACAGCGTGATGGCCCATCGCGTGTGCCATACCCGCCTCAGGGCCTCCCGGAGAGCCACCCCTTGCCAGGGCTCGTCGGTGCGTTCCCGATCCGCCGCCAGGCTGCGGACGAGATCCGCGATGCGCGTGAGCCGCAGGACGAGGAGCGAGAGAAGGCCGGCGACGGCTCCGAGCAGGAACGCCGGCGCGGTCGCAAGACCGATGACGCGCGTGATCTCGTCGACCGGAACGTCCTTTAGCATCGTCCTCGCGCCGGCCCGGGTCCCACGGCTGAATTTGCGGGCCGTCGCCGGATCGCAAGGCTGTAACGGTAACAGGGCTGACTTGGGCACCGGCTCGTCCACACTCCCGCCGGGAGCGCAACGGCATGTTCCAGGACGTTCAGGCACAATGTGATGGAGGCGCCGGATCGGCTGCGCGCGCCGCCGTCTTCGACCTGCAGGCCCGCATCAACCGGGATATCATCGGCCAGGAGCGCGTGGTCGAGCGCATCGTTATCGCGCTCCTGGCGGACGGCCACCTCCTCCTTGAGGGGCTGCCAGGCCTCGCGAAGACGCGGGCGATCAAGAGCCTCTCGAAGAACCTCGAATCCGACTTCAGCCGCATCCAGTTCACGCCCGACCTCCTGCCGTCGGACGTCACGGGCGGCGAGATCCTCCGGAACGACGGGCAATTCGAGTTTCGCAGGGGCCCGATCTTCGGGAACCTCGTGCTGGCCGACGAGATCAACCGCGCGCCCGCCAAGGTGCAGTCCGCCTTGCTGGAAGCTATGGAGGAGCGCCACGTGACGGTGGCCGGCAAGCGCTACGACCTGCCGCCCCTCTTCATGGTACTCGCCACCCAGAACCCCATCGAGCAGGAGGGGACCTACCCGCTGCCGGAGGCGCAAATGGATCGGTTCCTGATGCACGTTCGGATCGACTATCCCTCGGATGCTGATGAGGTGCGGGTGCTCCGCCTCGTACGGTCCGAGCAGGCCCCGGAGGGCGCGACGGCGCCCAAGCCGCCGAAGATCCCGCAGCAGGTCATCCTCGACGCCCGGGCCGAGATCGACCTCGTCGTCACCAAGGATGCCGTGGAGGCTTACATGGTCGGCCTCGTCGCCGCCACACGCCGGCCCGGCGAGTTCGGCGGCAAGCTCAAGACCTGGGTCGCCATCGGCGCGAGCCCGCGCGGCTCGCTCGCGCTCGACCGCTGCGCACGCGTGAACGCGTGGCTGCGCGGGCGCAATTACGCCACGCCAGAGGACGTCCAGGCCGTGGCGCACGACTGCCTGCGGCACCGGGTGTCCCTCAGCTACGAGGCCGGCGCGGACGGAGTGACGGCCGACGGGGTCCTCGACGAGGTGATCAAGCAGGTCGCGGTGGCGGCCTGACACGGGGCACGCGATGGCGCGGACGGTCGAGCGGCACGGTCACGGGAGGGATGGGAAGCCGTCCGCCGAAGCGCGTGCCTTCGTCAGCCGCGACGAGCTTCTGCGCCTTCGGCATCGGGCGAGGGGCTTCAGCTTCCTGCCGCGGCAGCCCGTGCACAGCCTGCTCTCGGGTCGGCACGCCTCCCGCCTGCGGGGACGGGGCCTGAACTTCGAGGAGCTGCGCCACTACTTCGAGGGCGACGACACCCGCACCATCGACTGGCTGGCGACCGCACGCCTCGGGGCTCCCCACGTCCGCGTCTACTCGGAGGAGCGCGACCGCCCGGTCCTGCTCATCGTCGACCAGCGAACGACGATGTTCTTCGGGAGCCGGCGGGCGATGAAGTCGGTCGTGGCGGCCGAGGTCGCGGCCCTGGCGGCTTGGCGGGTCACCTCCCTCGGCGATCGCGTCGGTGCGGTCGTCTTCGGCGACGCCGACATGACCGAGGTAATGCCGCAGGGGCGCGAGACCGGGGCCGTCCGGGTAATCGCCGAGGTCTCGCGGCGGAACGGGCTCCTGGGGGCAAGCGCGGCGCCTCCCGGGGCCGGTGGGCAACTCAATGAGGCCCTGCGCAGGGCCGAGCGCGTAGCGACGCACGACTGGCTTGTCTGCCTCGTCACCGACGCCGCGGGCGAGGACGCGGAGACCGCGCGCCTCGTCACCCGCCTCACGGCCCACAACGACGTCCTGGCGGTGCATGTCCATGACCCGCTCGAACTGGAGCTCCCGGACGTGGGGCCCGCGGTGTTCAGCTCTGGCGAGGCACAGGTCGAGGTCGATTCCTCCTCGAAGGGCCTGCGTGGCCGCTACTCGGAGGAGCGTGCCGCGTGGCGGGAGCGCCTAGGCGCGCTCTCGCTCAGGCGCGCCATCCCCGTGCTCCCGGTCTCGACCGCCGAGGACGTCGCGACCCAGCTGCAATCCCTGATCGGGAGACGGGCCGAGCGACGCCTCTCCGGTGTCAGGGGGGCCTTTCCATGAACCCGGACCCGGGCAGCCTGGAGAACCTCCGGGACTTGGCGGTGCCGGCCCCGGTGGCGTTCTGGCCGCCGGCGCCAGGTGCCTGGATCGTGCTGGCGGGGCTGGCGGCGATGCTGGCCCTCGTCCTGCGAGATTTGCTGAAACGGCACCGCGCCAACGCCTATCGACGCGCGGCCCTCGCGGAACTCGACGCCCTCGCGGCTTCGCCCCAGCCGGACGCCCGTGCCATCGAGCGGGTCTCGGAGGTGATGAAGCGGGCGGCGCTGGCAGCCTTCCCGCGCGAGCAGGTTGCGCGCTTGAGCGGTGCCCGGTGGACCGACTTCCTCGTCGAAAGCGGCGGCGGCAAGCTCGATGCGCCCGCGATGCGCAGGCTGCTGTGCCAGGCCTACGGCGCCCGTGGCTCGGGGTCAGAAGACGTCCGCCGGTTGATCGGGCAGGCTCGCATCTGGATCGCGGAGCACCGCGCCCCAGTCAAGGCAAGGGCAGGCTGACCGTGCTCACCTTCTCCTGTCTCTGGCTCGCGCTTCTCGCGCCCCTGCCGATCCTGGCATGGTGGCTCCTGCCGGCGCACGTGACATCCCGTACGGGACTGCGCGTCCCCTTCTTCGCCCGCCTGGTCGCCCTCACGGGCCGGAACCCTCACGCGGGTGGGTTGGTGGCTCCGCGAAGCCTCGCGCGCCTCGCGACCCTGGCTGCCTGCTGGCTTCTCGCGCTCGCCGCCCTGATGCGCCCGCAATGGATCGAGGCGCCCCTGCATCGGGACCAGCCGACCCGCGACCTCCTCCTGTTGGTGGACCTCTCCGGGTCGATGGACACGAAGGACTTCACCGACGCGTCCGGCCGGACGGTCGACCGGCTGACGGCGGTGAAGGCCGTGCTCGAAGACTTCCTCTCGCGCCGCAAGGGCGATCGCGCCGGGGTCGTGGTCTTCGGCGACGCGCCCTTCGCGCTCGTGCCGTTCACCACAGACGTCGGCCTCTGCCGCGAGATGCTGCGCGACACCGTCGTCGGGATGGCGGGCCCGCGCACGGCGTTGGGTGACGCCATCGGGCTCGGGATCGCCCTGTTCGACCGCAGCACGGTCAAGTCCAAGACCATCATCGCGCTCACCGACGGCAACGACACGGCTAGCCAGATGCCGCCGACCGAGGCCGCGGGCGTCGCCAAGGACAAGGGCATCGTCATCCACACGGTCGCCATCGGGGATCCCTCGACGGTCGGCGAAGACAAGCTCGACGAGACGGCCCTGAAGAACGTGGCCTCCGCGACGGGCGGCGGGTTCTTCCGCGCCCTCGACCGCAACGAGCTCGCCCGCATCTACGATCGGCTGGACGGGATCGAGACACGCCGGATCGATACGGTCACGTTCCGGCCACGGAAGGACGTCTACTGGGTCCCGCTCGCGGGCGCCCTGCTCGTTTCGCTCGTCGCGCAAGCCGTTCACCTGCTTCTCCGGAGCGGGTCCCCATCCCGCACGGCGCGGACCGGACCCGGGTTGACCCCGAAGGCGGGGAGCTCCCGATGAGCGCCCTCGCGGCCTTCCACTTCGAGCGCCCGGCCTGGCTCCTGTTGCTGCTGCCGGCGGCGGCGCTGTGGTACCTGGAGCGGCGAGGATCGGACGAGGCCCGGCGCTGGCGGGGCGTGATCGACCCGGAGCTGCTCCGGCACCTGCTCGTCGGGCGTGAGAGCCGGTCGTGGCTCTCGCCGAACGCACTGCTCCTCGCCGCCTGGGTGCTCGCCGTGGGCGCCGTCGCCGGACCCGCGTGGGAGCGCGAGCCGTCACCCTTCGCGGATGCCAAGCCCCCGGTGATGGTCGTCCTCCGGGTCGCGCCCTCGATGATGACCCCGGACTTGGCGCCGACCCGCCTCGACCGGGCGCGCCAGAAGCTGGCCGACCTGCTCAAGCTGCGCGAGGGCGCTTCCACCGGCCTCGTCGCCTACTCGGGCTCCAGCCATCTCGTCCTGCCGCCGACGCCGGATGCCGGCGTCGTCCTGAACCTGGCGCAGGCCCTCTCGCCCGAGATCATGCCGCGCGAGGGTGACGACATCGCTGGCGCCGCCGCGCTGGCCGACCGCGTCCTCGCGGGAGGCGGTCACGGCGGCTCGATCCTCCTGATGGCCGACACCGCGGCCGGCGCAGTCGGCGGCCTCGGCCCATCCCGGCCCGGTCACCCCGCGACGGTTTTCACGCTCCTGCCGCCGGACCAGGATCCCGGACGCCTCGCCGACGTCGCTCGCTCCCTCGATGCGGAGCTCGTCGCGACCACGGTGGATCAGGCCGATGTCGAGGCTGTCGCCCGACGGCTCGACCGCACCGGTCGCGTGGCCGAGGTGGCGGGCGAGGGGCAGCACTGGAAGGAGGCGGGCTACTGGCTGACGCCGCTCCTCGCCCTGCTCACGCTCCTCTGGTTCCGTCGCGGTTGGGTGACGGCATGATCCGCCTCGCCAAGCCTCCCAGTCCATACGTCCTCGTGTCGCTGGCCGCGGTCCTGGCGCTCGGCGCGACCGCCTACCACGTCGGCTGGCGGAACCTCCTGCTCACGCCGGACCAGCGTGGGCGCTTCCTAATGGAGCAAGGCCGTCCGGGCGAGGCGGCGTCCGCGTTCCGCGATCCGATCTGGCGCGGCGTGGCCCTGTTCCGGGTGGGCGACTTCAAGGCGGCGGCGCAAGCGTTCGGCGGTGTCGACACTGCGGAGGGAGCCTATAACCAGGGCAATGCCCTGGTGATGCTCGGCAAGTACGACGATGCCGTGAGGCGCTACGACCGGGCGCTGGCGCTCCGCCCGGGATGGGGGGATGCGGTGGCCAATCGCGAGATCGCGCGCCTCCGGGCCGAGCGCATGCGCCAGGAGGGAGGCGAGACCGGCGACACCGAATCGAGCCCCGACGAAGTCGTCTACGACAAGGGCAAAAAGGGCGGCGCGGACACCACGGTCGAGGGCGACGGGAAGCCCATGTCTGACGAGGCGGTCCGCGCCCTGTGGCTGAAGCGGGTGCAGACGCGGCCGGCGGACTTCCTGCGGGTGAAGTTCGCCTACCAGCTCCAAGCGGCTTCCGTAGCCGATTCCGGGGCGCCGCAAGGGGGGCGACCATGAGGAGGCCGGTCGCTGCTCTCGCGCTGGCGGTCGTCTGGGCAAGCCCGGCACCGGCGAAGGCCGCCGGGGTCGTGGTCCGGACCCAGGTCGACGAGACGGGAGGTATCGTCGTGGGTCAGCCGGTTCACCTTCGAGTGGACGTGCTCTTTCCCGGCAACATGCCGCGCCCGCCGCGGGTCACGGTCGGTGACGCCCCGGGCGCCCAGGTCCTGCGCTTCGAGACGCAGGGCGTCACCACGAACGACCGGATCGGCGGCCAGCCCTACGTCGGGCAGCAGTTCGAGTTCGTCGTCTTCCCGCGCCGGGGTGGAGCCATCGAGATCCCGGCCGCCGAGGTCACCCTGCTCGACGCGGCAGGGGATCCGACGGGAGCGGCGCGGGGCGAGGCCCGACGCCTCGACGTGACCGTGCCTCCGGGGCTCGATGCGTCCGGACCCGTCATCGCCGCGGAAGAGGTCGTTGCCACCCAGGCCTGGGAGCCCGACCCTGCGCATGCCCCTCTCAAGCCCGGCGGGGCCTTGGTCCGCACGATCCGCCGCAGCGCCGGCGGCGTTCCAGCCATGGGGATGGCCGACCTCGCCTTCACCGCTCCCGAGGGCGTCCGGATCTACGCCGACCCGCCGCGCTCCGAGGACCGGATGAACCGGGGCGCCGTCACCGGGTCTCGCGTCGACAGGGTGACCTACGTCTTCGAGAAGCCGGGCAGTTACGACCTGCCCGCCGTCGTCCAGCCTTGGTGGGACCTGGATGGGGCGCGGGCACGGGCGGTGACGCTTGCCGGCACGCACGTCACCGTGGCCCGGATGGCCCCCGCGGCGGAAACGCGGTCCGCCCCGGCCCGCCTCTGGCCGTACGGCCTCGGCATGGGCGTCGCGGTGCTCCTGGGGCTGTTCTGGCTCGGGCGGGGACGCCTGTCACGGTACTGGCAGCGACGGCAGGCCGCCTATCGGGCTTCCGAGGCTTCCGCGCGCGCCGCCCTCCGACGCGTCGCCCCGACGGGAGATGCCGCAGCGACCTATCGGGCCCTCTCGACCTGGCTCCGCCGGCTCCCGGTCCCGATGCAGTCGGCGGTACGAGCGGACCCGCATCTCGCCGCGCTTGCGGGCGAACTGGAGCGCAGCCTGTTCGGCGAGGGCGGTGCTTGGTCCGAGTACCAAGGGCGCGAACTCCGGTACGCCGTGAGGGAGGCGTCGAGGGCGGCGAGGCGGATAACCGTGCGCGCGCCTCGTGCCGCCCTGCCGCCCCT
Organism: Pseudomonadota bacterium; assembly: GCA_023386115.1. GTDB lineage: Bacteria > Pseudomonadota > Alphaproteobacteria > Rhizobiales > Beijerinckiaceae > Methylobacterium. The sequence goes on along the minus strand of JAEWKL010000181.1, from coordinate 20,485 downwards.
GAACCCGACCGGAGGTGCGGCCGGCGTCCCTCAGAACGGGTAGACGTAGTTCAGGATCGCCGACTGCCGGAGCAGGACCTTCCGGATGACGTGGGCCTGCTGCACGTGGTCGGTGTAGATCGCGGCGGTCCCGGTGCTGCCGGCCGGCAGGCGGCGGGCCAGCTCGGGATCGTCGAGCGTGAGGCGGACCACGAACGGCGCAGATTGGATGTCCGTGGGCGCGACCGCGGAGCCCCCGAACTGCGCCTGCCCCGTGGCGATGGCCTGCAGGACGGCCTCGACCCGTCCGGAATAGACGGCTCCGGGCAGCGTCTTGAAGGTGATCTCGAAGGGTTGCCCCGGCTCGACGTAGCGCATGTAGATCTGCTGGATCTCCGCGCCGAGGAGGGGTTCGCCGGTGTCGATGAAGGCCATGACCGGAGACTGCGCGGTAACGCGCGCGCCCTTCCGTAGGGTCAGATTGGTCACGTAGCCGGCGGCCGGCGCCCGCACGGTGGTCTTGTCGAGGTTCCACTTGGCGCCCTCAAGCTGGGCGCGCAACTGGTCGGCCTCGGCCTGTCGCTGCTCGACATCGAACATGCGCCCGGTCCCCCGGCCTTGAAGCTGGGACATCTCCGCGAGCCGGGTCTCGGCGAGCTTGAGCTGAGCTGCGATGGCCTCGACCTGCGCCTGGTAAGGGGTCGGATCGATCCGGAACAGGACCTCGCCTTCCTTCAAGGGCCTGTTCGCGACGACGGGGACGTCGACGACCTCGCCGGCGACCGAGGGGACGATCTGGACCGAGTTGCGGATGACCGCGGCCGGTCCGGATGGGGCACCCCATCCCATCGGGATGAATAGCCCGACGAGCAGGAGGATGAGGACGAGCGCGGGAGAGAGCTTCCAGAACAGGTTAAACGGGATGAACCGCAGCCAGACGAACAGGACCAGGAGGGCGATGTAGCTGTTGAGCAGGAAGACGATCATCGGCCCGCGTCCCGCCGTGCGGGAGCATCGACGTAGGCCCAGACGAGGATCAGCGGCCAGAACACAAAGCCGAAGACGAGGGTGGCCCAGCTGCCGACGGTCACGGCCTGCGCCCAAGGATGCCCGCGCCGACGCGCGATGCGGCCGGGCATCACCCCGAGGGCGACGAACGTCGCGACGAGCGTCGCTACCACGACCAGCAGGACGATCCAGGCGAAGATGTCGATGAACGGCATGGGCATGATGCGTGACGGTCGCACACGCGCGGATGACCCTGAAGCCTGTAACTGTAACTGCCCGCGAACACCTTGCCGGATGCGCCGGGAGACGGCACCGCGAGGCTTGCGATAGTCCAGGAGGCTATCAGGTGACCACGTCTGTCACGCTTAGCGCGACGGCGTCCGCGAGCGCATCGATGCGTGCTCCCTGAGGGACGGAGTCCTCCATCCCGTCGACGGCACCGGACGCCTTCACCTCGCCGCTTCGCGGGTCGCTGACCGACCACGAGTAGCGGCACCCTTCCGCGATCCCGTGCACGGAGACGTCGAGGACGAGGACCGCTTCGGGCTGGGAGAGCAGTTTTTTGATGGCATGAGCGGCGGCCCTGTGCTCGGGAGGAGGTTTCATGAAGACGCGGAACCTCCTCGCGGCGAGGGCCCTGATGACGGCCTGGAGAAAAATGTCCCCCTTGGCCATCGCACACCGGTCGCGTCGGTCGCTCCTATGCGTGACCACCAGAGCCATTCGAACCGGGGTGGCTAGGTCTTCTTCTGCGGCGTGGGGCAGCGAGTGACAGGCGGAACCGGCGGCCGAGGGTACCAGCGGCGGCCGGGCCGCCTCGCATACCGGTATGTACGACCCCGGCCGCAGGACCAGCCGAACCGGGTCATGGGTGCCGGGGCCATCGTAATAGGCGGCGAGGGCCGACCTGATCCGAGTCGCCTCGATACGGACGATGGGATCCTTGCCAGGGTCGAAATCCGGCCCCCGCCCGAAGACGTCCACGCCGATGGTGTAGGCTTTGACGCGCCCGCCGCGCCCGGCCAGTGCCTCGGCGACCACGAACGAGAGGAAGCGACGGTTGCGCTCGGACAGCCGCAGGCCTTCGGCTGACAAGAGTTCGTGAAATACCCGTTCGAGCTCTGGCGACGGCTCGTTCGAGTTAGCCGACGAACAATCAGCATCCATCGGATCCTCCGCAGACCGCGATAGAACCTAGGTGGATCTTGCCCGATTACGGTGGTCGAGCGACCCCTGATGAGCCGGGAAGGCTATGCACAAGTTAACGTACTATCCTAAGTTGCGCAGAATGTCTTCCTCGATGGCACCCGCGAGCTGCCGGTATTCCTCCGCCCGCTCGGGCCCGACCGGTTCGGTCGATTTCGCCCAGTAATCCGCCGCCTCGCAAGCCGCCTCGTAGGCTTCGCACAGGTCGCGGAAATTGGCATCTTCGGCGGCCTTGCGACGAAGCGCCTCCCGCCAGTCGGGATACCGAAGCAAAAGCCTCGCGAGGCCGCGTCTCTCGGAACGCTCCATCGAAGCCTCCCGGAATTGAGTCCGTCGGCCGCTTGACACCGACCCGCCCATCATGCGCCCCGCGAGCGCGTCATGTCCCTGTTACGGTTACAAGCCCAAAATGGTTGCATCGGGCACCGTGGGTTCCCAGGGCGGGATAACCTGACGTCGATTCCTCAAAGAGATGGAGCATGGAGTTGACGAAGAAGTTACTCGTCGAGCCCGTCTCTCACGTCCGCCTAGGCGGAGTTTGCGCCGCCTCGACCGGACCCTTATTGTCGCTCTGACGCAGCGCACGTGGCCGTCCCCAAAGGAGCTGCTGTCCTGGCTCTCCCGTGAGTTCACGCACGCGGCTGACCGGGCTGTCCAGATCAGGGCGTGGATCGACATCCGAGGACGCTTGACCCCAGGACGGAGGTCAGAAAGTCGAATGAGAGCACTCCGTCTGCATCGGCCCGGCGCGCCAGTGCGTTTGCAGTGTTCGAACCCGAGGTGGTCGGGCCTGGTCCCACCGCCGCAAGCCGGAGACGAACGATGAGTGACGGCTACCCCTCGATGACGGCGCTCCTGGGCCTGCTGGCCTTGGTTGGGTACCAGAACCGGGACAAGCTCGCGGAACTGCTTGGTGGCGCCGGTCAGGCTGCTCCAGCGCCCACAGGCCCGGCGACCGCGCCCGGCGGCTCGGGTGGCGGTTTGGGCGGCCTTCTCGGCGACCTGCTAGGCAACCAGCGCAGCGTAGCTCCCGGCGGGTTCCTGAATAGCGGTTTGGGCGAGATGCTGGAGCGCTTCCACCAAGCCGGGCACGGAGCGGCCGCCCAGTCCTGGGTCAACCAGGGCCCGAACCAGGAGATCGCCCCGCATAACCTGGAGCAGGCCATCGGCCCCGATGTGTTAACGATCCTGACGCAACGCACGGGGCTATCTCGCGAGGAGCTGCTGTCCAGGCTTTCCAGGGAGCTCCCGCAGGCGGTCGACCGCTACACGCCCGACGGTCGGGTCCCGGCGTAGGCCGCACCGCGACGGGGCCCGTGGTTGCTCGCTGCACACTGCGGCGCTGAGCGCCAAACGGCCTTGCACGGCCATTCAAATGCGCGATGCCGCTCCCCTTCGGAAGTGGCATCTCGTCAGTTCGGGCTCGGTGGCTGCAGAACTTTGGTGCTCAAAGCGTGCCTTTGAGCCAGAGCTCAACAAGTGCGAGCGTGGCGGTTATGCCGCAATTGGTGCCACTTCCGCTTAGAAATTTGAAGCAGACCTTCGGAAGCGTGATATCGAGAGTCTGCAATGGGTCATTCTGAGCCGTTCGGGATCAGCTCAGCCGATGGCGGAGCCGGACGCGTCTTGTCGCCGGTGTGATATGGCCACCATTCTAGAGGTGGTGCAGCGAAGCCGGCGGCCGCTGGCGCACCTTCCGAGTAGCTCGGCAGCTGGCTCGCTCTCGCGCTTTGATTGCCTCTGATTAATTTATCAAGCAATCGGAGGTGCACTCGTCGGTCTGCCGAAGCTCGGCTCCCGATCTACCGTTGCAGCCTTCTTAGACTCTCTATGGCGGCCATGCTCGTGGCCAGCACCGGCCGATGTGCCTCCTCGATCATAGCGACGTGCCGGGCATAGGTCCGCCAGCGCATCCATTTCGGCTTTGGTGGGATCGGCGCCAATATGTTGTCGCCCCCACCGATACGCTTCTGCAGCTTGCGTACTCGTTCAATTCCTTTGTCACGTGGGCTCATCCGCTGACTCGCGTAGCCGAGCTGATAGGCCTGCCGGGCACCGAACTTCCGAGCCCCGTAAGGTAGGAACAGACGGCAGCAGCGCCGCCGCGACACGGGGCACACAAACCACCACCGTAGCCCTCCGAGCGGCTGCGGGGTCGCCTCCAACTCGATCCCATAGGGCTCAACCGCATCGACGCCGCCCCATGGTAGCTGCCGGCTGTGCCGGACCGCGAGCCAGCCAATTCGCTTCTCGGGATCCACCCGCATTGCGTACTCGACGCGGCCTATTGAGCCGTAGCTGCGCGAGAACTCCAGGCCGCCGCCCCATTCATGACGATCCCGCCGGCCCTTGAGCAGCGTGCTCATGGTGAGGTGAAGCGAACTTTCGACCGTTGGTCTGCCGCCCGATCGGCCGCTACCGAGACCGCCCATTTTGATTTCTCCGCGCGTATTCCGAAATTTCGTGTCTAACCGTCCAAAAAGTTGTCGCCCGCTGTGTGGTTGCAACTTCACGCGAGACCCCGGACTTAATTGCGCCTCGCGCTCGACCAAGTCCCGTTGGGCACGCAGCACGAGCACTTGTGACAGGTTGATCTTGCCCCCTAAAGACCGGACAGGGCCTCCTGGATTGATCGGGCGATGAACTCGCGCGGCGAGCGGTAGCCCAGCGCGCGATGAGGGTGAAGGTCATTGTAGTGCGCCAGCCAACCGGGAAGCTGGCGCAGGCTTGATCCATGCCGGAATGCGCCGGCTGCGCGCGGGTTCGTGGATGTGCGCTCCATCACCGATCGATCGAGGTGTGACGTGTACTTGTAGCAAGGCCCCTTGCCTGCGCTGGAACGACTTGCAGGCGCGGCCGAACTCGGTAGGAGGAGCGGATGAGCTTCTACGAGCGGCACATCGGTCCCCGCCTCGTGCGCTGTCTCTGTGCGATGGCCGACATCAGTGCCGAGCGCGAGAAGATTGTGCCGCGTGCCTCGGGCACGGTCTTGGAGATTGGTTTCGGTCCAGGCCTCAATCTGCCCTTCTACGATCCTGCCCAGGTCTCGCGCGTGATCGGCGTCGACCCTAACGAGTCGTTCCTGAAGCTCGGCGAGGCGCAACGGCGCGCGGCTACGTTCCCCGTCGACATCCGGTGCACGCCGGCGGAGAGCCTGCCGCTGGAGGACGGCTGCGTCGATACGGCGGTGATCACCTACACGCTCTGCTCTGTCCACGATCCGATGCTATGCCTGTCGGAAGTACGTCGTGTCCTCCGTCCCGGTGGCCGGGCTCTGTTCCTGGAGCACGGGCTATCGACTGAGGCGAGGGTCGCCCGCTGGCAGCACAGGCTAAACCCGCTCTGGCGCCCGTTGGCGGTCGGTTGCAACCTCATCCGTCCGGTGGCCGCCTCGTTCCGGGCCGCCGGCTTCACGCTTGCCGAACTGGAGGAGTACTACCTGCCTCGTGCGCCCAAACCGGTGGGCTTCCTGAGCCGCGGAGTCGCTTACGTTATCTGATGCTTCCACCGCGTGCCGTCGCTCACTTGAGGTCGTGACGTGTCCCGTCCGATGCGGACAGCACAGGGGGATGCGCGCCACGAGGCGATGGTTCGCTCAAGGCTTTCGTGCGCCGGACCTCCGATTCTGGTGAGCATTCACGGAAGCGCGCAGGGGATAGCGGCAGGGAAGGGGAGCATGACGTCTCGGGATGCAGTAGCCCCGGTGCTTGCCCAGGGCCGTTGCCTGCGGGATGCGGGATGCGGGCGGCCTCGGGCGGGCGCCGCCGGATTGCTTCACTGGCCCTGCGTTTGATCCGGAGGCCGGTCGGATGCCAATCGGCGTGTTAAGCGCCCGATCCAAAACGGGAGTGCCTGGGTCCCCTTAGAGGCTTATGACAGCGTCAGGATGGCGCACCTAATTCAGCGCCATTCGCCAGCGGTCACTGCGATCCGCGTTTGGAGTTGGGGTAAATGTTGGGGCAGCGATCGCAACTCAGGAAATTTCGCTTGCCACTTCAATGGCTTGTTAGGGCCAGCTGGCGGAGACGGAGGGATTCGAACCCTCGAAGCCCCTTTCGGGGCTTGCTCATTTAGCAAACGAGTGCCTTCAGCCGCTCGGCCACGTCTCCTGTGGGTCAACGCTCTAGGGAATCGGCGCGGCGCGGTCAACCGGTTTCGTCGCGGTTCCGGGCTCCGCGCCGAGCTCCGCCGCCGCTTGACCTCGCAGCGCCGCCGGCTGTCAGATGGCGGCCAGGCAGGCGGGGAGGCCGGCATGACCAAAGAGATCTTCGTGTCCTACGGCGTCGATGTCGACGCGGTGGCGGGCTGGCTCGGGTCGTATGGCGGCGAGGACAGCCCTTGTGACATCTCCCGGGGCGTCTTCGCCGGCAAGGTCGGGGCGCCGCGGCTGCTGCGGATGTTTTCGCGATGGGGCATCCAGACGACCTGGTTCATCCCCGGCCACTCGATCGAGACCTTTCCCGAGGAGATGAAGGCCGTGGCCGCTTCCGGCCACGAGATCGGGATGCACGGCTATAGCCACGAGAACCCGATCGCGATGACGCCCGAGCAGGAGGAGGCGATCTTCGACAAGTGCGTCGGGCTCATCACCGATCTCGCCGGCACGCCGCCCCGGGGCTACGTCGCGCCCTGGTGGGAGTTCGGGCCGAAGACCAACGAGCTCCTGCAGAAGAAGGGCATCCGCTACGATCACTCGCTGATGCACAACGACCACCATCCCTACTACGTGCGGGTGGGCGAATCCTGGACCAAGATCGACTATGCCCAGCATCCCTCGACCTGGATGCGGCCGTTCGAGCACGGCACCGAGACCCGGCTGATCGAGATCCCCGCCTCCTGGACCCTCGACGACCTGCCGCCGATGATGTTCGTCAAGGCGGCGCCCAACAGCCACGGCTTCGTCAACCCGCGCGACATCGAGCAGATGTGGCGCGACCAGTTCGATTGGGTCTACGCCAATTACGACTATGCCGTCTTCCCGATCACCATCCACCCCGACGTGTCGGGCAAGCCGCACGTGCTGCAAATGCACGAGCGCCTGTTCCAGCACTTCAAGGCCCACGACGGCGTGCGCTTCGTGACGATGGAAACGATCGCCGAGGATTTCTCGACGCGCTTCCCGTTCGAGGGCACGGCGCGTCCGCAATCTTGACCGGGGACGGCCTGATGTGCGGCCTGTGCGGCGCCTTCGGGGCGCCCGACCACTGGAGCGACGGCGTGCGGCGCGGCACGCCGCAGGCCGAACGCCGGGCCCGGGCTTCGGCCGCCAACCGGGTGCTCGGCCTCTACGGGTTGCGCCTCGCCGCCTGGGCGGATCGCTACACGCTGTCCGGCCGTACCGGGCGGAGCGCCGTGGTCGACCATCTCGGCACGCTGTGGCCGGCGGCGGAGCGGCTGTCCGGGCGGCCTTGCGACCCTCTCGATCCGGCGGTGATCGCGGCGCTCGAGGCGCGGGAGTGACCCCCGTCACCCTGCTCACCGGCTTCCTCGGCGCCGGCAAGACCACGCTGCTGGCCCGCCTGCTGCGCTGGCCGGCGCTCGCCGACACCGCGGTGCTGATCAACGAGTTCGGCGAGGTCGGGCTCGATCACCTGCTGGTCGAGCCGTTGCAGGGCGAGGTGGCGCTCCTGCGCGGCGGCTGCGTCTGCTGCAGCATCCGCGGCGACCTGAAGGCGGCCCTGATCGACCTGCACGACCGCCGCCGGCGCAGGCAGGTGCCGCCGTTCCGCCGGGTGGTGATCGAGACCACCGGCCTCGCCGATCCGGGCCCGGCCGTTGCCACCCTGGTGGCCGACCCGGTCTTGCGCCACGCCTTCGCGGTGGGCGCCATCGTCACGGTGGTCGATGCGGTGAACGGCGCCCGCACCCTCGACAACCACGAGGAGGCCGTGCGGCAGGCGGCCTGCGCCGACCGGCTGATCCTGTCGAAGACCGACCTGGCGGAACCCGGCCTCGCCGCCGCCTTGCGGGCGCGGCTCGCCGCGCTCAATCCCCTCGCGCCGGTCACCGACCTCACCCTCGACGACGCGCCCGAGGCCGCCCTCCTCACCGACGACCCGACGGGGAGTCCGAGCGCGCGGCGCTGGCTCTGCGCCGAGATCCCCGCGCCGCCGCACGGCCCGGCCGGCGCGGTGCTGATCGAGAGCGGGCCGGTGGACTGGACCCGGTTCGGGCTCTGGCTCGGCATGCTGCTCAACCGGCACGGCGCCCGGGTCCTGCGCCTCAAGGGCCTGGTGGCGGTCGAGGGCGTCGACACGCCGGTGGTGATCCAGGGCGTGCAGCACCTCGTGCATCCGCCCCGGCATCTGCCTGCCTGGCCCGATGGCGTCGCCCGCACCCGCCTCGTGCTGATCGGCCCCGACCTCGACGCCGCCCTCCTGCGCCGCTCCTTTGGCGCCTTCACAGGCGCAGGCGCCTTCACGGGCGCGCCCGCCGCCGTGGCAGCCGATCGTTAACCTTGACGGTCCTACATCTCCGCTCTGTCCGGCAGACGGGAGGGTGAGGCGTGAACGCACTGGTGCCGAAGGAACTCGCCGCGAAGCTGAGCGCCCTGCCGCGCCGCCCCTGCGCGCTGGGCGAGGCCGGGCACGAGCCGCACAAGCCCGTCTTCGCCGAGATCCTCGACCGGTCCGGCCACGGCACCGGCCACTTCGTCCGCTTGCCGCAGAGCATGGTGGAGATGATCACCCGTGAGGCGAAGACGCCCGAGGCTTTGCGCCCCTCCGAGCCGGCGCCCGAGCCCGAGGCGCCGAAGCCCCGCCGGAAGCCCTCCGCCAAGCGGGGAGCCCGCCAGGAGGCGTGAGGCGATGCCCGCAAGAGGCGGGCCGGACGCGGGATCGCCCGCCCCGCGTGACGGGGTCGGCGGCGCGACGCACCTCAGCGACGCCGATATCCGGCCTGCCTCGGCGATCCGGTCGACGCGCCGGCTTCTCTCGTGCCGGGGTGATCGGCTACGATCCGCGCATGGCGACGCCCGCCCGCACGGCACCGGAATCCGCCGGTCCCATCATCCTGTTCGATGCCGAATGCGTGCTGTGTTCGGCCCATGCCCGCTTCGTCCTGGAGCGGGACCGCCACGCGACCTTTCGCCTGGCCTCGATGCAGGGCGAGGTCGGACGGTCCCTTGCTCGACGGAACGGCATGGACCCGGACGACCTGGCGAGCCTGCTGGTGGTGGAGGGCGACCGGGTCCGCCGGGACAGCGATGCGATTCTCGGCATCTGCGAGACGCTCGGATTTCCCTGGCGCCTCGCCCGGGTCTTCCGGCTCGTGCCGGCCGTGCTGCGCGACCCCGTCTACCGGTTCGTCGCGCGACACCGCTATCGCCTGTTCGGGCGACGGGAGACGTGCTGGGTGGCGCCCGCTCGATATCGGGGCCGGATCCTGTGAAGGATAGGCCCTGATCCCAGCTCGTCGGATCGATCGTCGTCGATCGCGGGAGCGCTGGAGCCCGCCGGCGGCCGACCATCGCTCCGAGCCGGATCGGTGATCCCGTCCCTGCGGCCCGTCAGCGCCCGCCCTCCGGCCCGCCCAGGCTCCAGCGCTCCGTCAGCGCCTCGGCCACGAAGGCCAGCACCGTCGCGGAGCTGCGCACCACGCGGCTCATCGTCAGGATGCCGTGGGTCTGGTCGGAGAGGTGCAGGGCGGTGACCGGCACACCCTCGCGCTCGAGGCGATGGGCGTAGAGGCGGCCCTCCTCGCAGAGCGGATCGTGGCCGCAGGTCAGCACCAGGGCCGGCGCCGTGCCGGCCAGGCTGGCGGCGCGGGCCGGGGAGGCGCGCCAGTCCGTGCGGTCGCGCGGATCGGGGGCGTAGTGGTCGACGAAGTAGCGCATCGTGCCGGCGGTGAGGGGCTGGCCCTCGGTGATGCGCTCGAACCCCTCGCTGGTCAGGCCGAGATCGACGGAGGGGTAGAGCAGCACCTGCATCGCCGTCCGCGGCAGGGTGCCGTCGCGGCCCATCAGGGCCAGTACCGCCGCGAGGTTGCCGCCGGCGCTGTCGCCGCCGACCGCGAGGCGGGCCGGATCGACCCCCAAGCCCTCCGCCCGCTCGGCCACGAAGGCGAGGGCCGCCGCCGCATCCTCGACCGCCGCCGGGAACGGATGCTCGGGGGCCAGCCGGTAATCGACCGCGATCACGCATCCTTGCGTCAGGTTGGCCAGCCGCCGGCAGACCCAGTCGTGCGACTCGATGTTGCCGAGCACCCAGCCGCCGCCATGCAGGTAGACGAGGCAGGGCAGGGGCGTCCCGGGGACCGTACCCTCGCCGCGATAGAGCCGCAGCGGCACCGGCCCGGCGGGGGAGGGGGCGGCGAGGTCGCGGATCTCGGCGACCGGGTCCGGCGGCGGCTGCAGGGCCCGGCGCCCGGCCAGATAGCTGCGCCGAGCCGCCTCGGGCGGCAGCGTCTCGAGGGGCTGCGCGTTGGCGGCGCGCAGCATCGCCAGCAGGGCCTGGACGTCGGGATGGATGGCGGGCATGAGCGGCTCGACCAGAGATTCAGGGCGGGCAGATCCTTAACAGGTCTCCGCCCCGACCGTCGCGCTCAAGCTTTACGCCGTCGGCCAGGCGAAGAAGCCGCGTCCCTCCGATTCGAGGTGGCGGTTCAGCACCATGCGGTGGACCTCGTCGGCGCCGTCGACCAGGCGCGCCTGGCGGGCGTAGCGGTAGATCCACTCCAGCACCGTGTCCTTGGAGTAGCCGCGGGCGCCGTTGATCTGGATGCCGATATCCGCCGCCCGGTGCAGGGTGTTGGCGACATGGACCTTGGCCATGGAGACCTCCTTCCGGGCGAAGCGGCCCTGGTCGAGCTCCCAGGCGGCGCGCATCACCAGGAGACGGCCGATCTCGATATCCATGGCGAGGCCGCCGAGCATCAGCTGCACGCTCTCGCGGTCGGCCAGCCGCACGCCGAAGCCTTCGCGCTTGGCCGCATACTCTTGAGCGATCTCGACGCAGCGGCCGGCGAGCCCGAGCCAGCGCATGCAATGGGTGAGCCGGGCCGGCCCGAGGCGGACCTGCGTCACCTTCAGGCCCTTGCCCTCGCCGCCGAGCACGTCCTCGGGCTTGATCGTCAGCCCGTCGAAGGCGAGCTCGCAATGGCCGCCATGCTCCTCCGGCCCCATGATCGGGATGCGGCGGACGATCTCCCAGCCGGGCTGGTCGCGGTGGAACAGGAAGGCGGTGAGCCCGTAGCGCGGATCCTCCGAGGTGCGGGCGATCAGGATGAAGTGGGCCGCGTCCTCGGCGCCGGTGATGTACCACTTGCGGCCGGTGATCCGCCAGGACCCGTCCGGCTGGCGCTCGGCGCGGGTGCGGATCATCGACGGGTCGGAGCCGCCGCCGGGATGCGGCTCGGTCATCGCGAAGGCCGAGCGCACCGCGCCCGAGACGATCGGCTCCAGCCAGCGCGCCTTCTGCTCGGGCGTGCCGAGGGCCTCCAGCACCATCATATTGCCGTCGTCGGGGGCGGCGGAGTTGAACACGACGGGCCCGAAGATCGAGCGGTTCATCTCGGTGTAGCAGGCCGCCATCCCGACCTTGCCGAGGCCCTGGCCGCCGGTCTCGGGCTTGAGCTGCAGGCACCACAGGCCCGCCGCCTTGGCCTTGGCGCGCAACGCCGCCAGGGCCTCGGGACCGATATTCTCGTGCTCGTCCCAGGTGCTGCGGTCGGCCTCGACCGGCAGGATCTCGCTCTCGACGAAGGCCGCGATGCGGGCGCGGAACTCCTCGATGCGCGGGGAGAGCGTGAAGTCCATGACCGAATCCTCCGGGCGGTGGAATTATAATTCCAAACGCTTGCGCCACCCGGGGCCCGCGGTCAAGCGCGGACCGGCCTCCTCCTTGCCGCGGGATCACTAGCGCCCGGATCACTAGCGCCCGGATCACGTGTCCCCGGATCACTTGCCCCTTGGTGGTCCGGTCGGCACCAGCAGCGCGATGCGGTAGGTGCCGCCCTCGCGGCCGATCAGGAACACGCTGGTCGGCGCGGCGTCGCCCTCGACCGGCGGCTCGTCGAACACCACCCGCAGCCGGTCGGTCACCGGCATGTTGGCCTTGAGGGTGCCGCGGGCGGTCGCCTCGGCCAAACCGTCCTCCGGCATCGGCTCCAGAGCCGCCGCCTTGATCGGGCGGCCGAAGCCGGAGCGGATCTGGTAGAGCGTCAGCCGCTTGCGCTGCGCCCGGGTGCCGGTCCAGTTCACCAGCCGCTCGAAGGCGGGGAGGTCGTGGTCGCGGATGGCCGTCGTCACGTAGGCGACGAGGGCGTCGGGCTGCGAGGGGAGGGAGGCGGCGGCACTGGCCGCCGTCCCGTCCGGCGTGTTTTGCGCGCCCGCCGGCCCTGCGAGCAGGCCGGCGAGCGCCAGGGCCGCAAGACGCGGCCCCAGATTCATCGCGTGACGGCCGCTCACTTGGTCACTCTCATTTGGCCGCCGCCTCCTCGCCCATGACCCGGAACACCCAGATCACGCCGCCCTGGGGCAGGACGCTGACCCGGCGCTCCTCGGGGATGAGCGCGTTGATGCCGGTCAGCATGCGCTCCGCATCGACGCCCCAGCCGGCCTGGACCGCGACGTACTGGATGCCGTCGATCATGTAGCTCGAGGGCACGCCGGTGACGCCGGAATTGAGCCGGGTCTCCCACAGCACCTTGCCGGTGGTGCCGTCCAGCGCCCGGAACTTCCGGTCGCTGGTGCCGCCGGCGAAGATCAGCCCGCTGCCGGTGGTCAAGAGCGGCCCCCAGTTGGCCGAATCCTGGAAGTCGTGCTGCCACACGCGCTTGCCAGTCTTCGGATCCCAGGCCTGGATCGCCCCGATGGCGAAGGGCTTCGACTTGTCGACGCCGTCGCGCAGCCGCAGGGAGTTCAGCACCTCGTCGATCGGGATGCCGATATAGAGCTCACCGGGCTTGCGCGTGCCGGCCTGGGCGCCGGCCAGTTCCGAGCACAGGTTGTCGTTCGAGGGGATGTAGAACAGGCCCGTCTTCGGGTTGTAGGCCTCCGGCGGCCAGTCCTTGCCGCCCCACAGGCCGGGGCAGAAGGCGGCGCGGCGGTTGATGCCGGGGATCTTGGACTGGTCGTAAGCGGGCCGGCCGGTCTTCGGATCGAGGGACGAGAAGACGTTCTGGTAGACGAACGGCTTGCCGTCGACGAAGCTCAACGGCCCGTCCTTGCTGCGCTCCAGGGTCCAGAGATAGCCATTGCGGCCGGCATGGATGGCGGCGGGGATCTTCTTGCCGTCGCGCTCGATGTCGATCAGCACGGGCGCGGAGACCTCGTCCCAGTCCCAGGCGTCGTTCCAGTGATACTGGTGATGGCCCTTGATCTTGCCGGTATCGAGATCGAGGGCGACGACCGACGAGGTGTAGAGGTTGTCGCCTGGCCGCGCATCCGGCGTCCAGGGGCCGCCGTTGCCGGTGCCGAAATAGGCGAGGTTGGCCGCCGGATCGTAGCTGCCCTGGATCCAGACCGAGCCGCCGCCGGTCTTCCAGGCGTCACCCTTCCAGGTGTCCGCCGCCGGGTCGCCGGGGCCGGCCACCGTGTAGGTCTTCCAGGCCTCGTTGCCGGTCTCGGCGTCGAGGGCCGTGATGAAGCCGCGCACGCCGTACTCGCCGCCGGAGACGCCGACCACGACCTTGCCCTTCGCCACCAGCGGCGAGAGCGTCATGTAGTAGCCGTCCTGCCAGGGAGCGACGCATTTCTCCCACTTCACCTTGCCGGTCGCGGCGCCGAGCGCGACCACGCAGGAATCGGTGGTGGTCATGTAGACGTTGTCGCCGTAGAGCCCGACGCCGCGGTTGGTCGGGTGAAGCTGGGACAGTTCCGGCGGCAGCTCCTTCTGGTAGCGCCACAGGATCTCGCCGGTGCGGGCATTGATCGCCATCACCTGCGCCTGCGGGGTGGTGACGAACATCACGCCGTTATTGACGATCGGCGGCGCCTGGTGGCCCTCGCTCACGCCGGTCGAGAGGCTCCAGGCCGGGACGAGCTTGGTGACGTTCTTCGCGGTGATCTGGTCGAGGGGGGAATAGCCCCAGCTCTGGTAGTTGCCCCGGTATTGCAGCCAGTTCTCGGGCTCGGGGTTGGCCAGCCGCTGGTCGGTGACCGGCGTGTAGTCGACCTTGCTGCCGGCTGGCTTGCTGTCGGCTGGGCCGGCCTTCGCCGGGGCGGTGGCGAGCGCGAGGGCCACGGCACAGGGCGCGACCGCGGCGAGCCAGCCCCTGGCTCGAACGAGACGTGTCATGCTGCTCTCCTAGGCAGGGGCAGGCGCGGGCCGGCCCGGCATTTCCTCAAACCCTGGTGGTCTCGTTGTCCGGATCCGCGTCGTTGCTGCGCGGGTCTCGGTCCCCCTTCGCGTCGGCGGCGCATCAGCGCTGCCGTCCTCGTCGTGTGACGGACAGCGCGACAGCACTGCCGTGCATCGTGCGGGCAGCGCGGCAGCGCTGCCGGCCTTCGCGCAGGCGCCGTTCCGTCCCGCTCAGGCGGGGCCCGGCCCCGGCTTGCCGACGAACCCGCCGGCCACCATCAGCGTGCCGCCCTCGCCCTTGGCGAGCGGCAGCACCGGCAGGCGCTTGCGCGCCGGCCCCTTGGCCACCCGGCCGCCCTCGGCGGGCAGGAATTCGGAATGGTGGCAGAAGCAGCTCAGGCGCCGGGTCTCGTGGCTCCAGCCCGAAATGGTGCAGCCCTGATGGGTACAGATGGCCGAGAGCGCCAGGACGCCGTCGACCGCGTGCGCGCGCTGGTCCTCGGCGACCTGGTCGGGCGCGACCCGCACGAGGATGATCTTGGCGAAGCGCGAGCCCTCGCGCTTGACCCCCTGCGGATCGACCGCCACCGCCTCGACGAGGTCGCCGCCGACCGGCAGGCCGTCGAGCGTCACGGGCTGGCCCGCCTTGGCGCCATCGCCGAGCACCAGCCGGTCGCCTTTCTGCGGCAGCAGCTCCTCCGGACCCGCCCAGGCGGCACGTCCTGCCGCGCAGCAGGCAGCGGCTCCCATCACCACGCTGCGCCGGTCGAGTCCCTGCGCGCGCCGTTCACCGCGATCCATCATTCCTCCCGGCGGAATCGTTCTTTGTTCTTATGATTTTCTATATGAGTAGCCGAGCCGGCGGTCGCGTCAACCCGCAACGTGCCAATTCACGCGCTCCTGATGCCGTCTGTTCTTGGTGCGGTGCAAAGAATTGCTGTGCGATGCAGCGCGAGCGGCGGGCCTCGGCAGGCAGGATTTTTAGTGGGCGAGCGCGCGCCGCAGGGTCTCGGCCAGCTCATCCGGCGTGATCGTGGCCGGGAGCCGCCCCAGCAGCATCCCGGACGGGCCGACGAGGAAGAACCCGACCGGGTGGTCGACCACACCGTCGTGGCGCCGGATCGGTGCCGCGTAGGCCGCGGCGAGGCTGTCGATGGCGGCGACCGGGCCGGTCACCGCCATGATGGCAGGGTGGAACGTGTCGAGATAGGCCGCGAGCACGGCCGGACTGTCGCGCTCCGGATCGGCCGCGATCAGCACCGGCGCCAGCCGGGCGAGCAGGGCGGGCGGCAGGTCGTCGAGGGCCTGCGTCACCGTCATCAGGGCGGTCGGGCAGAGATCGGGGCAGCGGGTATAGCCGAAAGAGACCAGGCGCAGACGGCCGAGGAAGCGGGCTTCGTCCACGGCCGCCCCGGTCTGGTCGACCAGACCGCGCCCCGCGGGCCAGGCCCGGACATCGGCAGCCGCGGGTGGGTGGATCGCCGCGCCGCCGGAGAGGAGGACAGCCAGTGCCAGCCCCCGGCCGAGACGCCGCAACCGTGACGAGACCGCACGCATCCTTCAACCTCACGCCGTAGCGCGATGTAAGCGTGTCCGTCGGGAATCGCCACCGGACGGCGACGATGATCCCCGCATCTCGCAGGCTTTTGACGGATGAAGGCGGGCCGTCGCGCCGCTTCTTGCCTGATCGGCAGGCCCGGCGAGGGTCCCTTAACCTTGCGCGGCAGGCGGCGCCATAGTCCGGCGCATTCGAATCGTCGCCGCAGCCCTCCGTTAAGAGCGCCCGGGTTGTCTGTCCGGGTCAGCGAACAGGTTGCGACGGCCGGCGATCATCGCCCCGAGAGGAAGCCATGTCGATCATCAAGCAGCTCATCACCTCGTGCGGGCCGGTGCTGGCCTATATGGGCGTCGTGCCGATGCTGCGGATGGTGCCGTTCCTGCGCCGCGAGCCGCCGCCGCTCCTCGACGGGCCGCTGCAGCAGACCGTCGACTTTCCGGCTTTGCAGCCCCCGGCCGAGACCTACCTGCCGCCGTTCTCGACGATCCTGTCGGGCAACCCGGCCCAGACCGCGACCTACATCCATCGCAGCCCGGACGGCCTGTTCGCCGCCGGCATCTGGACCTGCCGGATCGGCAAGTTCCGCATCGATTTCGATCGGGACGAGTTCATCCAGATCCTCGAAGGCGTGGTGATCGTCACCGATGCCGAGGGCCACTCGCGGACCTACCGGGCCGGCGACGCCTTCGTGACGCCGAAGGGCTTTTCCGGCACCTGGGACGTGATCGAGCCGATCAAGAAGCACTTCACCTGGTATGGGGCGGGAAACGAGGGCGAAGGCTTCTCCGCCGTATAGGGCGTCGGACGAGCCGCTGGCGTCCCGCTCCACGGTGCCGTTCCGGGTTCCGCTGCCGCGGCCCCGGAACGGCTCGGCCTGCGACGAGGGCCCGGGCGCGTCGCTCCCTGCACGACCGTCTGCAACCGCCTTGCCGGGTTCTTGCGCCGCGACCTTCAGGCCTGCGCGCCAAACGTTCAGGATGGAGAACCGAATGGTGCCGATCGGGAATGCCGGCCGCCTGGCGGCGCGCGCCGAGCCGGGACGCCATCATGCCCTCGACGCCTTGCGGGGTGTGGCGGCGTTCGGCGTTCTGGTGACGCACAGCCTGCAGATGGCTCTGCCAGAAGGCACCTTGAACCACACCCCTTTGCGTGTTCTCGTCAACGGGCGCAGCTTCGTCATTTTCTTCTTCGTGTTGAGCGGCTTCGTCCTCGCCACCGCGCTGTGGAACAACAGCCGGGGCGACAGCTACTGGCGCTATGCCGCGCGGCGGTTCGCTCGGCTGTATCCCCCCTATCTCGCCGCCGGGCTGGCCGGCATGCTGCTCTCCGCGAGCACCGGGCATAGCGATCCCGCGGGCTGGTTGCACTATCTGGCCTTCACCGGGCATCCCGCCGGCACGTCCGTCAATGCACCCAGCTGGTCGCTCGTATACGAGATCCGCCTGTCGCTTGTCCTGCCGCTGATCTGTTGTCTCATTCTGCGGCGGCCGCGCGCGGTGTTCTGGGCCATGATCATTTCCTTCCTCGGCGTCGAAGCATTGTTCGTGGTCCTCCGGATCGGGCAATTCCCGTATGGATCGGCGGATCCTGCCGCAGCCGCCGTGATCACGGCACGTTTCGCGGTATGCTTTGCCGTGGGGGCCTTCCTCGCCTGGGACTACCACGGTGAGCGATCCTTTTTTACTGCCGTCTCCCGGTATCCGCTGATGACGTTTGTCGTCGCACTCGTCTTGATGAGTGTTCTGCTCGATCAACTGAGCCTGATCGCTGCCGCCTTCCTGATCGTGCTCGCATTGGAATGGCCGGTCATGAACCGGGTGCTGACGCTGCCGGTCCTGCTCTGGCTCGGCCGGATCTCCTACAGCCTCTATCTCACGCATCTCGTGCTGCTTGACGGCGTGAGGACGATGCTGTCCGGCACCCTGCCGGTTCCCGTCATGGTGACCCTTGCGCTTCCGCTGGCGCTGGTGCTGGCGGCAGGCTTTTACGAACTCGTCGAAAAGCCGTCGATCGGCTGGGCGCGACGCATCGGCACGAGACAAGCCGTGACGCTTGCGCCCTCCGTCTGAGAGACTGTTTGATGAGCCTCTACAGATTTGACATCCTCCGGGTCATTCCGGGCTCCGCTGCGCGGCCCCGGAATGACGTGGAGTGTGCGAATTCCCGTGGGACCCAATCAAACAGGCTCTGAGCGACAGTTTGATGCGGATGACCGGGGGGCAACCCTCTTCGTCATCCCGGGGCCGCGAAAGCGGAACCCGGGATCCATGACCGCCGACATCAGAGAAAGAGGCGGAACGCCGGTCGCACCCATCCTGCACGGTCAGCGCGTCAGCGCAGGGCCAGGGTATCCACCGCCGGCTCGCCCTCGCGCGGCAGGTTCGTCTGCCAGACCGTGCCAGCGCGGCCCTTCTGGTAGCCGTCCTCGTAGAGGCTGCGCATATAGGCGGTGTCGAAGCCCTGCGAGGCCGGGACCTCCGGGATGCGCCGGTCGATATAGGTCAGGTTGAAGCCCATTCCGTTGCGGCGGGCGAAGGCGTAGGTGCTGGCCAAGGTCTCCCGGGAGCGGGCGCGGCCGACGGTCGAGAGCGAGCGGACCGCGATCGGCAGGGTGCCGTTCTGCACCACGTCGAAGCTCGGCTCGATGCGGCCGTTGATGACGACGTAGATGTTCGGCTTGCCGCGGCTCGAGGCGATGCGGCCGTCCTGGGTCAGGAAGGCCTCCGGCAGGGTGAAGACCGGGGTCACCACCGAGCCGTCGACATGCATCTCCTGGAAGGCGTGATTGCCCGCCTGGGCGTCGATCAGCATCGGCGGAAACACCGCCGGCACGCTGGCCGAGGCGGTCAGCACGTCGCGGAACAAGGCGGCGGCATTGGGCTGGCCGCTCGCCGCGATGGCGCCCATGTCCCAGATCACGGCGCGCTGCGAATCGAGGTTGGTGGTGACGACGAGGAGGCGCCGTCCCTTGCGGTGCTCTTCGGCCACCGCCGCCAGCAGGTCCGGCGTGACGTAGCGCCCGACGAGGTCGCGCAGGCGCGCATCCCCGAACAGCCCGTCGCCGATCAGCACGTTGAGCGGGTTGGGCGAGCGCACCAGCGTCGCGGCCTCGCCGCTCGTGTAGATCTCGCGCAGGTACCCGTCATAGGCCGGCCCCAGGAAGGCGAAGGGCGCGATCAGGGCGCCCGTCGAGACGCCCGACACCATGGTGAAGGTCGGCCGCCGGCCGGTCTCGCTCCAGCCGTTGAGCACGCCGGCGCCGTAGGCTCCGTCGCCGCCGCCGCCCGACAGGGCGAGGTAGCTGAACGGCTCGCGCGAGGACTTCACCTGGTCGGTGACCGCCGCGAAGCTGCGGGCCGAGCCGTCGGCCCAGTAGCGCACCCCGGGCTCCTGGCCCGGCACGATGGCGGCGGCGGCCTCGGCGGCCGTGTAGGGCGCGCGCGGCAGCGATGCGCAGGCGGCTCCTTGAGCCCCGATCAGGGCCACCGCGAGGCCGCGAATCCAGGTCGATCGATGGGGCACGATCATCACACCACGAGTTTTGCCACGCCGCCTCGCCGGGAGTATCCGACGAAGACGGCGAAACGGCAACGCTTATGGCAAAGCTCGAACAGCGGATCGGTTCCGCCGCCCGCCGATGCTATTCCGCCGCTTTCGGGCCGCCGCTGCGGCGGCCGAAATCCGGCTCGGCGGTCTCCTGGCCCATGGCGACGATGCCGCGGCGGATCGCCCGGGTGCGGGTGAACAGGGCGTGCAGGGCCTCGCCGTCGTCCCAGCGGATGGCGCGGGCCAAAGCCGCCAGGTCCTCGTTGAAGCGGCCCAGCATCTCCAGCACCGCCTCCTTGTTGGTGAGGAAGATGTCGCGCCACATCGTCGGGTCGGAGGCCGCGATGCGGGTGAAATCGCGAAAGCCGCCGGCCGAGAACTTGATCACCTCGGACTGGGTCACGGTCTCGAGGTCGGCGGCGGTGCCGACGATGTTGTAGGCGATGAGGTGCGGCACGTGGCTGGTGATCGCCAGCACCAGGTCGTGGTGGGCGGGCGTCATGGTCTCGACGACGGAGCCGAGGCCCTCCCAGAACCCCCGCACCCGCGCCACAGCCGCCGGGTCCGTGCCCTCCGGCGGGGTCAGGATGCACCAGCGGCCGTGAAACAGGCTGGCGAAGCCCGCATCCGGCCCGGAATGCTCGGTGCCGGCGACCGGGTGGGCGGGCACGAAGCTCACGCCGTCCGGCAGGTGCGGCCCGGCGGCGGCCACCACCGCGGCCTTGACCGAGCCGACATCGGACAGGATCGCGCCGGGCGCCAGAGAGCCGGCGATCTCGGCGGCGACGGCTCCGATGGCGCCGACCGGCACGCACAGGATCACGAGGTCGGCCCCGGCGACGCCGGCGGCGAGATCGGTCGCCGCCTCGTCGGCGAGCCCGAGGGCCCGCACCCGCTCGATCACGCCCGGGTCGCGGTCGACCGCCACGATGGTCTCGGCGAGCCCGGC
>JAEWKL010000179.1 GCA_023386115.1 Pseudomonadota bacterium | reverse complement strand
CCCTCGCGCGCCGGCCCCGCGCCCCCGCGATGCTCCCGCACTCCCAATTCCTTCAAGCGTTCGTAGAGTTCCCATGAGCGACATCGCCGCCGAAACCAACCGCATCGTCGCCTTCCCGCAGCCCGTGGCCGCGGCGCCCGTTGACGAGAACACCGCATCGATGATCGAGGTGCTGCAGGAACAGCTGCGCCTCGCCCGCGAGGGCAAGCTGCGCTCCGTCGCGGTGGTGTCGGTCTCCTCCGATGGCGGGGCGATCGGCACGCAATGGTCCTGCACCCACGGCGACATCACCAGCCTGATCGGCAAGCTGACGGTGCTGACCCACGACATGATGGCCGCCCGCAAGTGAGCCTCACCTGCAAGTGAGCCTCATCCGCAAGTGACTGTCATCTCGCTGGCCGTCACCTGCGAGTGACGACGGCCGGCCAGCGAAGGCGGCCGGGCCGAGGCAGCCTGCCGGTCACGGTCTTCGGGACGGCACAAGCCCGTCCCGCCGCATGATGGTCGACGGCCGCGCCCCGCGTCAGCCGCGGCTGAGCCTCCGGGCATTGGCCCGGACCTTGCGGCGATAATCCCACACCACCCGCTCGGCCGTGCCGCCGGTGGCGAGCGTCATCGCGGCTTCCGCCGCGGCCTCCAGCTTCTCCGTCACCATGCGCTGCGCCTCCACCTGGGCTGCTGCGTCGCCGCGCGAGAGCTTGGCCAGCCGCAGGACGACGACCGTCTGGGCCTCGAGCCCGAGGCGAACCGTGTCGAAGCCGAGGCGCAGCCATGAATCGTACATCGCGAGACGTCTCCGAGAGCGGGTCGTTGGGAAGGGGATCGGCCGCCCAGCGGACGAACGCCGCAACGGCCGAGGCGTTTCAGGCAGCGGTGAAGGAAAACGTCAGGGAATCGCACCCTGCGGCAGCACCAGGCCGCCGGGTGTCCGCGAGGGCGCGTCGTCCGGTGCCGCCGCCTTCTCGCGCTTCGGCCTCGCAGCCCGCTTGGGCGCCGCCTTCGGCGCGTCGGCGACCGGGTCGGCGCCTTCCGCCGAGGCTCCCCCGTCCGTCTTCGGCTCGGCCTTGGATGTCTCGGATTTCGATGACGCCTTCGGGCCACCCTTGCGGGCGGTGGGGACCGGTTTCGGTGCCTTCGGCTCCGCCACCTTCGGCGCGTCGCCGCAGGCCTGGAACGTGAGCTCGGCCAGAACCTGGGCGCCGTCGTCGGCGACAATGCGGAGCGTCTGTGGCAGCGAGTCCGGGCTGCCGGCCCACTGGATCGTCGCGCCGTTCTGCGCCTCCAGGGCGGCCGGCGAGGGCCCGCGGCGCAGGCCCGACAGGTCGGGTCCGTAGGCAGTCGCGAGCTTGTTGCGGATCACCACCTGCAGCACCTGCACGGTCTCGGGCGAGAGCGGCCGCAGCGGGTTGCTCCACGTCATGGTGCCCTGCCGCGTGACGAACAGGCGAAAACCCTTTCCACCGGAGAACTCCGCCGCTTGCGGTGCCGGGCAGGCGGGCGCCGTCTCCCCAGGGGCCGCGCGGGCATGGCCGGCCAAGGAAACGGCCAAGGAAACAGCCGAAAGGGCGGCCAGAAGGACGGCCTGCACCGCGGCACGCATCACCGGGATTCTCCGTCGCGCTTGGAAGGATCGAACTTGGAAGGATCGAACTTGGAGGAATCGTGCTTGGAGGGATCGTGCTTGGAGGGATCGTGCTTGGAAGGATCGACCCTGCGGTCGCCGCGCTCGCGCAGGCCGGGTTCCGCCGGGTCGTGATCGATGGTCATGCCGCCCCGCGTGCGGAATGTCTCCGCATCAGGCACCTGCAGCCGCTCGGGGGCGATGGGCAGCGCCGCCGGATGGCGCGCCGCCTCGTCGAGCATGCCGGCGAGATCCTGGTCGAAATCGCGAAACAGCTCGTCGCCCCGATCCTCCAGCTCCTGCTCGTGCGGGAGCCGCAGGGGCGGATTGCGGGCGCGGCCCTGCGCGAAGATGAGCACCAGGCCGGCGAATACCAGGGCTGCCACGGCAGCCAGAATCACGATCATTTCCATCGTGACGCCAGCCTTAGAGCATTTCCGGCGACCTGTCCGGCCACACGGTGCCGGCCGCGCATGCGATCACGGCGTTCGCCCGGGCTCCGTCTGCCCTGGTGTCAGGACGGCAGGTAGCCCGCCTCGCGCAGGCCCGCCTCGATGGCGACGAGCAGGGCGCCCTCCGTCTGCGGCGCCTCGGGCCCCTCCTCGGCCTCGGCGTCATGGATCGTCCGCACCGGGGCGCGCTCCCCGATCAGCCCGACGGGCAGAGTGGTTCCGACGAGGGTGGTGGCCGCGTTCAGGGCGGCTCCGATCGACATCATGCGCGTTGCTCCGCGAGCCGGCATCTTCGGGCCGGTCAGTATGAAACGCTAACAAAATCTTAACCATTGCGCAGGAGCGCCGGGCGCGACTTCGGCCGGGGTTGTGTCTTGGCGGCTGCAGCCGGGTGCACGGGGGCCGCCTCCCGGGAGCGCCCACACCGAGCGGGCGTCGCGACCATGATCTCCGCTTCCGGCGAGAAACTTGCGCCGTCACGTCAACCCGCGCGGACGAGGCGTTGGCGCGCCGACGCGAGTCTGCTTACTGCGTGGTCCCGTGCGCCGCGGAACGCTCCTTGCGTCACGGCGCCCAGGCGCGAGCCCGCGCGCCGCTCGATCCGGACGGTGATCCGGCCACAGGACGAAGCGACCCGATGGACAGGCTCCAAGGTTCCGACACGGACGGCTCCGGTCACCGAGGCTCTTTCAATCAAGGCTCCGGCACCCGCTCCGCCGAGACGCTCGAAGCGGACCTGCTCGGGCTGGTCGAGGAAGCGCGCCGCCAGGCGAGCCAGGACCCGTTCCGCAACCCCGTCCTGACCGTGGCGCTGGCGATCAGCCGCCTGTTCGACCGGGACGAGATCGACGAGGACGACCTCGCGGGACTGTTCGTGCGCCTGCGGGCCGAGGCGCTGGAGGCCCGGGCGGCACGGCTGCGGGCCTATCTCGGCCTCGGGTCCGAGCCGGACTCCTCCGCGGCGATCGAGGCCGTGGCGGCGGCCGCCCTCGGCGACCCGGAGATGAGCTTCGAGACCGCCCGCACCCGGGTCGAGCGCACGCGCTTTGCCGCCGTCTTCACCGCCCACCCGACCTTCGGGATGCCGAAGGCGGTAGCCCGCTTCCTCGCCGAGGCCGCGTCGGAGCCCGATCCGGGGGCGCGTCAGGCGCCGGTCACGGCCGCCGCCGCGCTCTCGGCCCGGGCCGACCCGGTGATCACCCTCAACGACGAGTTCGACCAGGCCCGGCACGCGGTCCAGCACGGCCGCGCCGCCCTCGACGGGCTGAACGAGGCCCTGCTGCGGGCCGCCCGCGCACGCTGGCCCGAAAGCTGGAGCGAGCTCGTCCCGAAGCCCGTCGTCATCGCCTCCTGGGTCGGCTGCGACACTGACGGGCGCACCGATATCGGCTGGTGGGACACCCTGCGCTACCGGCTCGAATCGAAGCGCACCCAGCTCGACCGGGTGCTGGCGCAGCTCCCCGACGATCCGGCCGCTGAGCCCGCGCGACGCCTCGCCGAGGACGCGCGGGCGGCGGTCCTGCGCCAGCTCGCGGTGGCGCCGAAGCTCGGCGACCAGCCGGGGCTCGAGGCGGTGCACCGCTTCGCGCTCGCCCTCATCATCGAGCGCGACCGGGCCCAGACCGAGGCCGGCCCCCTCCTCGCCCTCCTGGACCGGGCGATCACCGGCGCCGCCGACGACGACGCGCGGCTCACTCTGTGCATCTTACGGGCGGGCGTCGCCGCGCACGGGCTCCAGAACGGCCTGCCGCATTTCCGGCTCAATGCCAGCCAGGTCCACAACGCGGTGCGCCGGGCGCTGGACCAGGACGGCGACCCGACCGACCCGGCCCAGCGCCGCTCGCACCTCGCCTCGATCAACGCGCTCCTCGACACGGTCGCGGCGGTGCCGGTGGATTTCGGGGCGCTCGCCGCCGAGCGGGCCTCCGCCGCCCGGCTGATGATGACGATCGCCCAGATCCTCAAGCACGTCGACGGCACCCACCCGGTCCGCTTCCTGATCGCCGAGACCGAGACCGGCTACACGCTGCTCGCCGCGCTCTGGCTCGCCCAGCATTTCGGCATCGGCGACAGGGTCGAGATCACGCCCCTGTTCGAGACGGCATCGGCGCTCGAACAGGGCGTGCACGTGATCGAGGACGCGCTGCGCTCTCCCCATTGGCGCGCCTATCTCAAGCGCACCGGGCGCCTGGTGGTGCAGTTCGGCTACTCGGATTCGGGACGCTATGTCGGCCAGCTCGCCGCCACCTTCTGGATCGAGCGTCTGCGCTTCCGCATCACCGAATTGATGGCGGCGCACGACCTCACCAACATCGAGCTCGTGATCTTCGACACCCACGGCGAGTCGATCGGCCGGGGCGCCCACCCGACGAGCCTCGCCGACCGCCTGGCCTATCTCGCCCCCGACCACGCGCGGCGGCGCAACCGCGAGGCCGGGCTCCGCACCAGCCTCGAATCGAGCTTCCAGGGCAGCGACGGCTACCTGTTGTTCGGCACCCGGACCCTGGCCGACGCCACGGTCGCGCGCATCGGCGAGCACATCTACAGCCGGCTCCAGCCCGCGCCCGACCCGATCTACGCCGAGGCCGACTTCGCCACCGAGTTCTTCACCGGCGTGCGCCAGGACATGGAGACCCTGGTCGACGATCCGGGCTACGCGGCGCTGCTCGGCACCTTCGGGCCGAACCTGCTCGACCGCACCGGCTCGCGCCCGGTGGCGCGGCAATCCGACGGCGGCGGCCCCGTCGCCATCACCCATCCGCGCCAGATGCGGGCGATCCCCAACAACGCGATCCTGCAGCAGCTCGGCTTCCTGGCCAATTCCCTGCACGGGGTCGGACGGGCGGCGGGGCGGGCGCCGGACCTGTTCGTCGAGATGCGCGAGCGCTCCGAGCGCTTCGCCCGCGCCTTCCGGCTGGTGCAGGAGGCGACGGCCGTCGGCGACCTCGACGTGCTGCGCGCCTATATCGACACCCTCGACCCCTCGGTCTGGCTGGAACGGGCGCGCCGCGCCACCCGGGACGGGCGGCGGGAGGAGATCGTCGCGGTCGCTGCCGCCCTCGATCGGCTCAACCTCGCGCCGCACCTGCGCCGCCTGTTCGGGCGGCTGACCCGCGACCACCTGATGCTGCACATGGTCGCCCCCGACCTGCCCGGGATGACGCCGCGGCTCGCGCTCCTGCACGCGCTGCGCCTCGCCCTGATCCACCGGATCTGGTTCCTGGCGGTGCACATTCCGGGCTTCCGGCCGCAGAACGGCATCACCCGCGAGGCCCTGATCGAGCGCATCCTGCGCCTCGACGTCGAGAGCTGCCTCAAGCTCCTCGACGACATCTTCCCGGTGACGCCGGACCCGACGCTCGGCCTCAATTTCGGCGAGCCGGCGGGACCGCGTGGCGTCGGCACCTACGAGGCCGAGCACCGCACCCTGTTCGCCCCGATCCGCCGCCTGTTCGGCCTCGTGCGCGAGATCAGCGGCATGATCCAGCACGAGGTCGGGGCGTTCGGGTAAGGAGCGGGGGATCAAGGACCCCGCTCTCCGCGGGACCTCCGGTGAAGGACATGGCGAGGGTTCCTCCTCTCCCGCCATGTCTCGCTCTCCCGCCATGTCCCGGGCAACCTCACAACTCTCGATCGGAAATCCTGTCGATCGACCCCCAGTCCCCTGCGACGGCCCGCGTCCCATGACGTAGCATCCGGCAAAGGAAGCCGGGAGCCGCACAGCCATGGGCCCGACCGACGACAGGCTCCGGTGCCTCGACGACCGGCTCGGCGAGGCGGCCCTGGATCCGTCGCGCTGGGGCGCCGTGCTGACGGAGGTCTCGAACCTGGTCGGGGGCGACGGCGCGATGCTGCTGCAGAGCCATCGTCGCACGCCCGGCGTCCCGTGCACCCCCGACGTCGATGCGCTGGTCGCCGCGTATTTCGGCCAGGGCTGGCACGTGAGGGACTTGCGGACCCGGGCCGTGCCGCGGGTGATGCGGGGCGAGGTCGTCACCGATCACGACATCCTCACGCCTGAGGAGATGGCCCGCGCCCCGTTCTACAACGACCTGCTGCGGCCGCACGGCTACCACTGGTTCGCGGTCGCGGGCTTCCGGGCCGGGCCGGAGCACTGGGCCGTGTCGGTGCAGCGCAAGACGCGTCGCGGCCCGTTCGAGGCGGCGCAGGTGCAGCCTCTCGCCGGCCTGATGCGGCGGCTCGGTCAGGCCGCCGCCCTGTCGGAAGCCCTCGGCCGCGCAGCCCTCGACGGCACCTTGCGCGGGCTCGATCAGGTCGCCCAGGCGGCGCTCGCCCTCGATAGGGCCGGCCGGGTGATCGGCGCCAACCCGCAGGCGGAAGCCTTGTTCGACGCCGCGTTCCGGGTCGCGGACGGGGCCTTGCGGATCGCCGATCCGCGGGCGCGGGACGAGGTGGCGGCCCTGGTC
>JAEWKL010000165.1 GCA_023386115.1 Pseudomonadota bacterium | reverse complement strand
CCTCGGGATTCGTCACCACCACGGCGATGTCGGCGTGGCGCATCGCGAGCGTCGCGCCGCGCTCGATGCCGGCCGGGCTGTCGCAGATCACCCAGTCGAACTTTTCGCGCAACTCGCCGATCACGCGGGCGACGCCCTCGTCGGTCAGCGCATCCTTGTCGCGGGTCTGCGAGGCGGGCAGCAGCGAGAGCGTGTCGAGGCGCTTGTCGCGGATCAGCGCCTGGGGAAGCTTGGCATCGCCCTGGACGACGTTGATGAGGTCGTAGACGACCCGGCGCTCGGCGCCCATGATGAGGTCGAGGTTGCGCAAGCCCACGTCGAAATCGACCACGCAGACTTTCTGTCCGGTCCGGGCCAGGGCCGCGCCCAAAGCCGCCGTCGTGGTGGTCTTGCCCACCCCTCCCTTGCCGGACGTCACCACGATGACTTTGGCCATTGGTCCCCCTTGAGCGATCGATCACGAAGTCGCGGCCGGCGCGGCCGCTGCGTGTGTTTTCTTAGGTTTCGCCCCGTCCGCGGATCGTTGCCGCAGGGCCCCCGGGGCGGCGAAGACGTGCGATGAGGTCAGTCGAGAGCGGCGGTGCGCATCGAGTCGCCGTCGAGCCAGACCTGGACGGCGCGACCCCGCAAGCTCGGGTCGATGTCGTCGGCGATGCGGTAGAGGCCGTCGATCGCGAGCAGCTCGGGCTCGAACTTGCGACAGAAGATGCGGGCGCCCGGCGACCCGGCGGCCCCCGCGATGGCGCGGCCGCGCAGCGCCCCGTAGATGTGGATCGAACCGCCGGCGATGATCTCGGCGCCCGAGGCCACCGAGCCCATCACGGTCACGTCGCCCTCTGGGAAGAGGATCGCCTGGCCGGAGCGCACGGGGCTCTCCAGCATCAGCGACTTCGCGCCCGTCACCCGCTCGACCGGGGCGGCGGCCGGCGCCTCGCCGGGGATCGCCACCTCGCCGGAGGGCCGGCCGCCATTGAGCGGCGGCGGCATCCCGGGCCCGAGCGAGCCGGCCCCGGCGCCCTCGAACCCCATGATGGGGATCTCGCGCTGGCGGAGGGCGGCCACCAGGTCGTGGAGCGCGTCCCGGCTCGGCGCGAGCGCGGTCACGTCGAGGATCACGGCGCGGCCGGCGAAGAACGCCGGAGAGCGCCTGGCAAGGGCGTCGAGGTCGGCGAGCCAATCCTCGATCGGCGCCTCAGGAGCTAACACGACCGCCAGGAACGAGCGGCCACGGAAGCGGATCGGCGGGCGGGTTTGGGTCTGGCTGGTCACGTCTTTACGACTCGTTACCAGCCCATCAGGCGCGTCCGATGGTTAGCGAATGGTTAACGGCCGTAACGAAGTGTTCACCTTTGCGATGAAGCGGCGGTGAGCGTGGCTTCGATGTGGCGCGCGAAGCCCGGATCGAGCCCGAGTTGCCGGGCGAGATGATCGAGATAGGCCCGTTCCTGCGGCGTATCGATGGTGACCGCCATCAGCGAGGCGGCGTAGATCTCGCTCGCCTGTTCAGGGCTGCGGGCGAGACGCGCCACCGCCTGGACATCGACGGGTGCGCGCAGGGCATCCATCAGGAAAGCCTTGTCGTCGGCATCCAGGGCATGACGGTCCATCTCGCCGAAGATGCGGCGTTGCTCGTCCGCATCGACGTGGCCGTCGGCCTTGGCGGCGGTGATCATCGCGATCAGCAGCGCCCGGGCCCGGTCCTGCTCCTCGGCCGGCGAGGCGGGCGCGAAGCGCGTGCCCCCGAGCATCCGGGCGGCCTCGTCGGCGGAGGGGATGAAGCCGCCGGCACGGACGGGCGCGGACGCATCGTGGCCGCGAGTCGGCTGGCCCTGATTCGCCTGCCAGCTCTGGTAGGCCTGGTAGGCGAGGGTGGCGACGAGGGCGAGGCCGCCGAGCCGGCCGGTGGAGCCCATGCCCGAGCCCATGCCGGGGGCGCCGAAGCCCGATCCGAACCCGCCATGGCCGCGCCGCCCGCCGAGGACCAGGGAGGCGAGCCCGCCGAGGATCGCCGCCTTGCCGCCCCCGCCGCCGAGCGAGCGGGCGACCTGTTCGAGGGGGGAGGGCGCGTGGCCGTACTGACCGTGGTTGGAGGACGTCTGGCCGGGATGGCCGCCGAAGGACCCTCCTCCCCTCGGTGCGCCACCGAGGAACTGGTCGAGCAGGCGCTTGGCGTCGAACATCGGGACTCCCTCCGGCACGAGCCGACGAGATGGGGTGCCGGGGCACTCCCGCAAGGGCAGGGAAGGCGCGGCGCCGGCAGAAATTGACTCACCTGTCCCAAGTCAAGCGCGCCCCTCTCCCGCGTGGGAGAGGATCCCGTGACTTCCTGGGATCAGGGAATATCAGATGGATATCGTCACCCCGGACGCCGCTCCGCCCCGGCCCAGCGCCGCCGCACGCTCCAGGCATAGCGCGCATCGCCGTCGAGCAGGTGCAGGTGGTCCTGCAACCGGTTGCGCTCCAGCCAGGCCAGCGCCGCCTCCAGCTCCTCGGCCGTCATCGCGGCGCGGCCCTTGTTGTTGAAGAGGCGCTTGAGCACCGCGTTGTAGCGGTGGGCCAGGGACGCGCCCCGGGGCAGCCGCAGCTCGGCCTCGTCCTCCACCGCCTGCGCCGTCACCATGGCGGCGACCCGGGCCCGCAAGGCCCGCTCGATCCGCGAGGGCGGGACCGGCACCGCCTCGGCCGCCGCGTGCCGGGCCTCTTGCCTTGCCATCGCCACGGAGGGGCCGGGCCGCAGCATGGCGTAGCGCAAGCCCAGCGCGTTGCTCTCCAGCGGCACGATGCCCTCCTCGGTCTCCCGCGCCAGCGGCCGCGGCTCGGGCGAGGCGGCGCCGGTCGGGCGCTTGCGCGGCCGGGTCGCGGTCGCCTGCTCGGTCTCGATCCGGGCGCGGAACTGCGCGAAGAGCGGATCGTCGGGGTGGAAGACCAGGGCGTGCTGGTCGGCATAGTCGCCCGCATGGGGGTCGATCCGGGTCGCCCGGGCGATCATCTGCTCCAGCCAGGGGCGCGAGCGAATGTGGGTGAGGGCCGCCACCACCGCGACCTCCGGGGCGTCGAGTCCCTCATAGGCCATCGCCACCGTCACCAGAACGGCGGGCTCCGGGGTGAGCCGGAAGGCGGCGAGCGCCGCATGGGCGTCGGCTTCCGCCGAGGTGGCGATGCGCACGTCGCGCCGCGCCTGCTCCTCCGGCATCCAGGCCTGCAGCATGGCGTGGTAGCTCTGCGCGCTCGCCTGATCCGGGGCGACGACCAGGAGCTTGCCGAGACCTCGAACGGCCTCGGTGGGGTCGAGGCCGCGCTTGCGCCGGCGCTCGGCTCGCAGCCGGCGGGTGGCGAAGAACGACTCGCGCAGGAGGTCGCGGGCGAAACCGGTGCGAAGCGCCGTGAACAGCGCGGGCCGCGTCGTCGCGCTCGGGCCCGAGCCCGAGAGCCGGTGCGGGCCGACCCGGGCCTGGCCGCTGGTGCGCCCGCCCTCGAGCCAGCTCGCCTCGCCGTCCAGCGCCCCGAAATTGACCGGCAGCACCGCCTTCTCGGCGAGCGCCTCGGTACGGGAATAGCCGATCACCGCCCAGCCCGGCGCCTCGATATCCGGCACCGGCGCGCCGTTCTCCGTCCGGTAGGGCAGCCACAGGATGCGCCGGCCGTCGGCCCGCTCCAGGGTGCCGGAGAGGAGCAGGCGCAGCCGCGCCTCGCGGAACAGGGGCAGCAGCGCCTGGCTCCACGCGGCCGCATCGTTGCCGGCCGCCTCGCTGCCGGTCTCGCCGTCGGCGAGGGCCGGCAGGTGGTGCACCTCGTCGACGACGAGGAGGGTGCGGTGGCGCCGCATCTCGGCGAGATGCAGCGCGGGGGCCGCCGCGACCGCCTGGTAGGTGGTGACGTAGCCGGCCAGGCCCCGGCTCGGATCGGGGGAATTGTCGGCGGCCCGCACCGACAGGGCATGGCCCAAAGCCGAGCGCCAGGCCGGATCGGCGAAGGCTTCCTCGGCCTGGAAGCGCAGGGAATCCCGCGGCACGACCCAGACCACCCGGTCGACGATCCCGGCCGCGATCAGCCGGGAGGCCGCGATGACGGGCAGGAGCGACTTGCCGCCGCCGGGCGTCACCGCCGCCAGGATGTCGGCGATGCCCGTGGCCTCGCCACGGGCGAGCGCGGCCACGAGTTCGAACAGGCTGCGCTGGTGGCTGCGCAGGGGCCGGGACGGGGCACTCAAGGCCGGAGGGAATCGCGAACCATGACCGGACCATGCCGGAGCCCGCCCGCCTTGTGAATCCGGGGGACAAGCAGGATTTCCGCGTTCCCCACATCAGAAACCGGTTGCGCCGGCGCGCACGGTCAGCCTCGCCCGCGCTCCAGCAGCCGCGACACCACCCGCGCGGTGAAATCGACCATCGGGACGATGCGGGCGTAGTTGAGCCGGGTCGGCCCGATGACGCCGACGACGCCCACGATGGTCTGGCTGCCGTCCCGGAAGGGCGCGGCGATCATCGACGAGCCGGAGAGCGAGAAGAGCTTGTTCTCCGAGCCGATGAAGATCCGCACGCCCTCGCCGCCCTCGGCGCGGGAGAGGAGGTCGATCACGTCCTTCTGGCTCTCCAGGTCGTTGAAGAGCAGGCGGATGCGCTCCAGGTCCTCGGCGGCCCGCAGGTCGTCGAGGAGGTTGGCCTGGCCGCGCACGATCAGCTGGCGCTCCTCGCTCGGGCCGACCGAACGGGCGAGGCCGGCATCGACCAGGCGCCCGGTGATCTCGTCGAGCTCCTGCTTCATCGCCGCCCGGGCGGCCTCGATCTCGGCCCGCACCTCGCCGAGGGTGCGGCCGCGGATGCGGGCGTTGAGGAAGTTCGAGGCCTCCTGGAGCGCGCCCGCCGGCAGCCCCTGCGGCAGGTCGAGCAGGCGGTTCTCGACCGAGCCGTCGTCGGAGACCAGCACCACCAGGGCGCGGCCGGGATCGAGCCGGACGAACTCGATGTGGCGCAGCCGAGGGTTCTGCTTGGCGGTGACGACGACGCCGGCACCGCGCGAGATGCCCGAGAGCAGCACCGAGGCCTCGGTCAGGGCGCTCTCGAAGGTGTGGCGCGAGGCGGCGGCGCGCATCTGCGCCTCGATCCGGCCCTTCTCCTCCTGACCGACGTCGCCGAGTTCGAGCAGCGCGTCGACGAAGAAGCGCAGGCCGTGCTCGGTGGGGAGCCGGCCGGCGCTGGTGTGGGGAGCGTAGATCAGCCCCGCCTGCTCGAGATCCGACATCACGTTGCGGATCGAGGCCGGCGAGAGCGCCATCGGCAGGATGCGCGCGAGGTTGCGCGACCCCACCGGCTCTCCCGTGGCGAGATAGCTCTCGACGATCTGGCGAAAGATTTCCCGCGAGCGCTCGTTGAGCTCGGCGAGGGCACGGGCCTGTCCGGAGCCGCCGGGCAGGGGTGGAAGGTCGCGCGTGTTCATCAACCCTACGGGAGCCAAACGACTTCTTACTCTGATGGGCCGCGGCGTCCGGCGCAAGCGGACGCGACGCCGCGCGGGGACGGAATGTCCGTCATTGCCCGAGGCGCATGTCGTTCCTTGAACGGAAGCCGACTCGCCGTCTCAGACCGCGTTCAGACCCCCGGCGCCACTCTCGTTTCCATGGCCGCACGGGGATGCGGCGAGACGAACCGGAGGCGAACATGATGACGATGCGCAATCC
>JAEWKL010000146.1 GCA_023386115.1 Pseudomonadota bacterium | reverse complement strand
CGTCAGCACCAGGGCGGCGTCGGTCACCGCCACCGCCCCATGCACGGCCACGAGGCGCCGCATATCCGCGGGCGCCAGGGGGGCCGGCGCCCCGTGCAGGGCGGCCTCGGCTCCCGCATAGGCGGAGAGCCGCGCATGCTCGGCCTTCGACAGGCGTAGATTGTCCCGCAGGCGCTCGGCATCGGCCTCGGAGCGCACCGCCAGGGCGGCGAGGCGGCGCACCGGGTCGGCTTGCGCCTCCTCCGCGGCGGCCAGCCGGGCGAGGCGGCCGAGATCGCCGATCCCGCCGATCAGTCGCTGCAACAGGCCTGTCTGCGACAGGATCGTGGTGACGGCGGGAGCCCCCGGGGCGACGAGGAGCTTCAGGAGCTCCCCCCGCACCCGCTCGCGGGAGAGTTGCGCCAGCCCGTCCCGCGCCTCGATCGACGCGGCGAGCCCCTCCGGGTCGGGGGCGCCGGCGCCGTAGCGGGCGTGGAAGCGGAAGAAACGCAGGACCCGCAGGTAATCCTCGCGGATGCGCTGGCGCGCCTCGCCGATGAAGCGCACCCGGCCCGCGGCGAGATCGGCGAGACCCCCGACCGTGTCGTGCACCCGTCCGTCCGGCGTGACCGAGAGGGCGTTGATGGTGAAGTCGCGCCGGGCTGCGTCGCGGGCGAAGTCGCGGCCGAAGCGCACCACGGCGTGGCGTCCGTCGGTCTCGATGTCCTCGCGCAGGGTCGTCACCTCGAACGGCTCGCCCTCTGCCACCACCGTCACGGTGCCGTGGGCGATGCCGGTCGGCACCGGCTTCAGGCCCGCCGCGCTCGCGCGCGCGACCACCGCCTCGGGCCGCAGGGTGGTGGCGAGGTCGATATCGGCGACCGGGCGGCCGAGCAGCGCGTCGCGCACCGCTCCTCCGACGAGGCGGGTCTCCTCGGACGGGGCGGAGAGGGCGTCGAGCACGCGGGCGAGGCGCGGACGCGCCAGCACGGCCCGCAAGGCGCGCTCGTCGAGGAGGAGGCTCACCGGAACCGCCCGGGCACCACCCGGCCGTTCTCGATGTGGGTCGGCACGAAGCCGTCCCGGTGCCGCTCGGCGGTGAGCGCCACCGCCAGGAACGACAGGATGACCAGGGCGGCGCCCGCGATGGCCAGCCGCGCAGCCTGGTCGCTCCAATGGACCCAGCGCAAGGGGCTGCGCTGGCGTAAGGTGAGCCACACCGCGAAGAGGGCGAAGGGGAGCAGGAACAGCAGGATGTCGTCGATCAGCGCGCGGGCCATCGGTCTTTACTCGTCCGCGTCGCGAAGCCGGTCGTAGAGGTTGCGCACGATGCCGGCGGTCACCCCCCAGATGTAGCGCTCGCCGAACGGGATCGCGTAGTAGCGCCGCTGCCGCCCGCGCCATTCCCGGCTGTGCAGGGCGTGGTTGGCGACGTTCATCAGGAAGTCGAGCGGCACCTCGAACGAGTCCGCCACCTCGTGCGGGTTGAGGCGTAGGGAGGCGTCCGGCGCCATCAGGCCGACCACCGGCGTCACCAGGAAGCCGGTGCCCGACAGGTAGGGATCGAGATAGCCGAGCGGTGTCACCGCCGCCGGGTCGAGGCCGATCTCCTCCTCGGCCTCCCGCAGGGCCGCGGCGAGGGGCGAGGGGTCGCCGGGATCGATCTTGCCGCCCGGGAAGGCGATCTGGCCCGAATGGTCCCGCAGATGTGCCGAGCGCAGGGTGAACAGGACCGAGACGCCGTCGTCGCGCGGCACGACCGGCACCAGCACCGCGGCCAGCCGCGGCGGGCGCGACAGGGCGGCCTCCAGCACGTCGGGCTCGAGGTCGTGGTCGCCTCTCGGGTTCGAGGTCGATTCGTGCGGGCCCGGCGGCTCCGGCCGCAGGCGCGCGCGGGCGCGCTCTAGGAAGAGGTCGAGAGCGGTGGACGCGACGAGATCGGTCACGACAGCTCGGCCGCCCCGAGTTCGGTCGACGTCGCGATCCGGTGGAAACGCCCGCCGGCAGCGAGGCCGAACCAGGTCTCGCCCGCCTCCTCGCGCTCCTCGCACAGGTCCACGAGATCGTAGGCCAGCGCCCGGGTGAGGCGGGCCCAGAGGCCGTGGCGCACGGCGATGTAGGGCTTGAACCCGCCCTCCGGATCGCGCTCGACCCGCAAGGGATGGGCGTCGTCGAGGGGCACGACGTCGTCGAGGTTGGTGCGGAAGGCAATGGCGCGGGCCTCGCCCTCGCCCTCCACCGCCATCTCGACCGCCAGGAAGGCCGCGTCCTCGACCTCGATCCCGACCCGCTCCACCGGCGTCACCAGCACGGTGCGCCCGTCGGGGTCGCGGCGCAGGATCGTCGAGAACAGCTTGACCAGGGCCGGCCGGGTGATCGGGCTGCCGTTGTAGTGCCAGGTCCCGTCCGCGGCGATGCGCATCGGGATCTCGCCGCAATAATCCGGGTTCCAGCGCTCGACCGGCGGCGGCCCGCGCCGCGAGCCCTCCGCGCCGAGCGAAGCGGTCAGTCGTTCGAGGACCCCGCCGGGAGGGGCGCCGTTCGGATCGTGCGTCATCCCGCTCTACATAGCGGATCTGGGCCACTTGTGCAGGCACGTCGATGCGGCCCGGGTGGGGGCAGAGGCCGGGACGGGCATCGGCCGGTCCCGCTCCGGGCGTTCCGGCACCGGCAGGTCGGCTCCGCGGGAGTCCCGTCCGCAGAGGCACCCGCCCGCATCCCGGCAACTTGTGATCGAAGCGGCGCGGCAGCGATGTCACCTGACGTACATTGACGGGGTGACATGAAGGAAAATATTCTAAAAACCAGCACCTGTTGCTGGACATGCCCCAGGTGATTTCCGTAGTCACCGCGTGATGTGCCGCGAATCCGCTGCGTCAGGTTAGGTCGGAATTTACAGAAAGCCCGTAGCGTGCTCGCATACTAGGGTAAAAAACTTATGCATCGAGCCATCGCAAGTTGCTTCAGCCGTTTCGCGCGCAACCGGGACGGAGGCCTTGTCGTCGTTTTCGCGCTCCTATTGCCCGTTCTGATGGGGGGCGTCGGCGTCGGCATCGACTACGCGACATGGCTGGTGCGCAAGCAGAAGCTCCAGAATCTCGTCGACACAACGGCACTCGCCGTCGTGTCCGACATGCAGGTCGGTGGCTTCGACAAGGGCCGGGCCTGGGCCGTCGCGGAGGGCCAGACGCGCAGCTTCGCGGAGAACAAGATCCGCGATGAATGGATCAATCTCGGGATCGAGCCCGTCTACCGCCAGAGACAGGGGAACGATCCCTTCGCGATCGTGCCGGCCGACGAGCGTGACCAGGCGCCGACCGGCGTCAGGCTCACCCTGACGCAGCGCAAGCGCGCGATCATGACCAAGCTCGTCACGCCGTACCTGACCGACATCGTCGTCCGGGCGACCGCCGAGATCGTCGGCACGTCCAAGGTGTGCGTCGTGGCGCTGGAGGACCAGGCGGGGCAGGCGATCGGCCTGAACGACAACGCCCAAGTGTCCGCGACCGGCTGCTCCGTCTACGCGATGTCGACTTCCCCGGCGGCGATCGATGCCCGCGACTCGTCGAAGCTGAGCGCGATGAAATCCTGCGCGGTCGGCGGCTATGCCGGCCCGTCACACCGCTATCAGCCCGTGCCGATCACGGGCTGCCCGGCCATCAAGGATCCGCTCGCCGGCCGCGTCGCCCCATCCATGGGTCATTGCATCAACCCTCCCCATGAACGCCCCAAGTATGTGGAAGACCCGAACACGGTCCTGGGTCCCGGGGTTTATTGCGGCGGTCTCTTCCTGAAGCCGGGAGCGAGTGTCAAGCTGAATCCTGGAATCTACATCATGAAGGATGGTCCGCTCGTGGTCGGGTCCGAATTTGTGAAGGATGGGACCGGTCGTTTCAGGCGAGTTTCCTGTCTTTGTTATCGAAGATATGTTTTTCCAAGAATAAAATCTCGACTGCGCTGCCCGACTACATCAACAAATCTGCCAGCTGCCTCGTTGAGCGGTGATGGCGTGGCTTTCTACTTCACCGGAAAAGTTGATTCAGACGAAGACGGCATCGCCCGTCCGATTCAGTTCATGCCGCGCTCGAACGTGTCGCTCAGCGCGCTGACAGACAGAAACAACAAAATGGCAGGCCTGCTGTTCTTCGAGGACCGCGCGGCTCCGCCGAACCGGGTCTTCGAGGTCATGAGCGACAACGCCCGCCGTCTCGTCGGCACGATCTACCTGCCGCGCGGCACGTTCCTGGTGTCCGCCAACCAGGTCGTCGCCGACCAGTCGGAATACACCGCCATCGTCGCGCGCAGGCTGGCGCTGTCGGAGGCGCCGCGCCTCGTCGTCAACGCGAATTACGGCGCGAGCAAAGTGCCGGTGCCGCAGGGGATCGGGCCGACGAGCGCCTACCCGACGCTCACCAACTGACGCCCCGTCCCCGGGCCGGCCGCCTCAGGCCGCGCCCGCCTCCGGCCGGCGGCGCAGGATCTTCCATACCCCGGTGGCGGTGGCGACGATGCGCCCGTCGCAGCGTGCATCGCCGCGCAGGAAGACCAGGCTCGTCGTGCGCTGCACCACCTCGGGCGTCATCGTGATCGTCTCGCCGATCCGGCCGGCCGAGACGAACTGCATCTCGAACTGCACCGTGACGCAGTTCGCCCCGCCGGCCGCCCGCATGGCGGCGAAGCCCAGCGCCCGGTCGGCGAAGGTCATCATCATGCCGCCCTGCACCACGCCGATCAGGTTGGCGTGCTTGGGCTCGGCCCGGAACGCGACGCTCACCGCCTCGCCCTCCTCGCGCAGCAGGACCGGGCCGACCAGGGAGAGGAAGCCCGGATCGTCGAAGGGACGCCAGCCGGCCGGATCGGAATCAAGGGTGGTCATGAGGGCCTCGGAGGGTGAAGGCGCTGGACAGCGCGGCCGCGGCCGTGCCTCACCCTCCCTACACATCAATCGAGGGGGAGGCCCAGCGCCCATGACGGACCAGACACCCGAGGCGCCGCGCGCCGAGGCGATCCAGGCGCGCGTGCGCGCCAGCTTCGGCAAGCAGGGCCTGATGCGGACCCTCGGGGCCACGCTCCAGGCGGTGTCGCCCGGCGCGGTCGAGATCGCCCTGACTCCCGGGCCGGCTTTGTCGCAGCAGCACGGCTTCGTCCATGCGGGGGCGGTGAGCGCGATCGCCGACAGCGCGGCGGGCTACGCCGCCCTGACCCTGATGCCGCCCGGCGCCGGGGTGCTGACGGCGGAGTTCAAGATCAACCTGCTGGCTCCCGCCGCGGGCCGCCGCATCCTGGCCCGGGGCCGGGTGGTCAAGGCCGGCCGTACCCTGACCCTGGCGCAGGCCGAGGTCTTTTCCGAGGACGAGGAGGGATGCGAGAAGCTGGTCGGCCTCCTCACCGCCACCCTGATGGCGGTGCAGGGGCGGGAGGGCGTCGGGGATTGAGGACAGGCGCGCCTCGTCGCTGACGGCGCCCGAATACGGCCGCCGCTTAGTCCTCTAATCGCCGAGGGAGGTCGCGTCACGGAGATACGTCGAGTATCGCTGGCTCTTCGCATAGGCGCGGGCCTCCTCGATCGGGATGCCGGCCTCGCGATACCAGGGCAGGTGACGGGCCGTGAATCGCCCGCCGACCCGCACCGCGCGCCAGATGTTCGCGTGCTGGAAATGATCCTTGTTGTAGAGCGCGAAGGTCGTATCGAGGATCGCATCGTAAACGGGATCTCCTCCTGGCAGAGGAGGCAAAGGATTGTGCCAAAACTGGTCTTCGTGCTCCCAAATCCTGACCATCTTCCCGCCGGAATAGATCAGATCGTCGCGCATCAGGTGGCGGTCGCTGATGTCCAGGGCGAAGCCCGCCTTGCCGACGTGATGGAGGTCGGTCAAATACGCCAGCTCTCCCAGGAAATTTGTCGGGAGGGTGGCGTTCAGCAGCAGGTCCGGATCGGTCAGGCAGAACAGCCTCGGCAGCAGTGAAAACACGCTGCGATCGTTGAGTATGTGGTTGGGGCCGAGATTGTCCGCGAGCCTGATGACCTCTGCCTCTTCGACATGATCGAGGTACTCGATCATGTCGGCGGAATCCGAGGCGTTGTCGATCAAGTTGATATTTTCCAACCCAAACGACCTTAATTGCCGTATCATGCGTCGGCAATATGTTTGATTGTTATGACAAGGAATGTAGACTGGTATTCTTGCCTGGAGAAAACTGCTGACGGATGTATGTCGCGCCTCTGCTGGCCCGCCGATCGTCACCGCAATCGCCTCTCTTACTGAGGTGTCTGACGGCGTGCCCTACATCAGGAACGGTCGGTCGCCAAGGTTCTTGCGATTGTTATTGCTTCATCCGATGCGTCGTCTGCGTCGTCTTGCGAGCATCGATCGGCCCGCCCCGTCGAACGGCGGCAAGGCCCCGCCGAATGGCGGCAGGACCCCGCCGAATGGCGGCAGGACCCCGGCGGACGCCGCCGGGGTCCGTCGCACGGGTTACTTCTGGGTCTCGAGATAGGCGATCAGGTCCGAGACCTTCTTGTCGTCCTTCTGGCCGGCATAGATCATCTTGGTGCCCGGCACCTTGGCCTTCGGATCGTGGATGTAGTCCCGGAAGGTGGCCTCGTCCCAGGTCAGGCCGGAATTCTTCATCGCGGCCGAGTAGTTGTAGCCCTCATGGGTGCCGGCCTTGCGGCCGATGACGCCCTTGAGGTCCGGGCCGACGCCGTTCTTGCCGAAGGCGTGGCAGGCCTTGCAGGGGGCGAACACCTTCTCGCCGGCGGCCGCGTCACCCGCGCTTTGGGCCTGGGCGGCGAAGGGCAGGAGCGCCGCCAGGGCGGCACCGAGGATAAGCTGACGCATGAGGTTCCCTCCAAACGGACGTCATTCGCGACCGGCCACGGGGATATGGCCCAGCCTGCAGATTGGTACAGTTAAAAACGCCGGCGGTGCGCGCCGGGTCCCGTGCGACGAAAAGAAGCTCTGCCGCGCCGGCGCGCAATCGGACGAAGGTGCGGGGCCGTGTGCGGGACTCGGCGCGGGATGGGCGCGATCCCTCGCCTCCGGTATGATGGAGCACCAAGGACCGGCCCGCCGGGGCCGGTGACACGCTATCCGACAAGAAACCCGAGAGGACGCGCCATGACGATCGCCTTCCCGCTCCCGGACCCCGCGATCCTCGCCCGCCGCGACGCGATCGTCGAGGGCCTGCGCGGCCTGGTGGCGCCCGAGGCCCTGGTGACCAGCGAGGACGAGCGCCGCGCCTTCGAGACCGACGGGCTCACCGCCTACCGCAAGATGCCGCTCGCCGTCGTGCTGCCCTCGACGACCCAGGAGGTCGCCGCGGTGATGCGCTACTGCCACCAGATGGGAGTCAAGGTGGTGCCCCGCGGCGCCGGCACCTCGCTGGCCGGCGGCGCCATCGCGCAGGAGGACGCGGTGATCCTCGGCGTCGCCAAGATGAACCGGGTGCTCGACGTCGATTTCGGCAACCGCACCGCCCGAGTCCAGGCCGGCATCACCAACCTCGCCATCAGCGCGGCGGTGGCCCACGAGGGCTTCTTCTACGCCCCCGACCCGTCGAGCCAGCTCGCCTGCACCATCGCGGGCAACATCGCGATGAATTCGGGCGGGGCGCATTGCCTCAAATACGGCGTCACCACCAACAACCTGATGGGCGTGACCCTGGTGATGATCGACGGCACGGTGGTGGAGATCGGCGGCGACCACCTCGATGCCGCCGGTTACGACCTTCTGGGCCTCGTCTGCGGCTCGGAGGGGCAGCTCGGCATCGTCACCGAGGCGAGCGTACGGATCCTGCGTGCGGCGGAGGGCGCGCGGCCGGCGCTGATGGGCTTCGGCACGGTCGAGGATGCGGGCGCCTGCACGGCGGCGATCATCGGCGCCGGCATCATCCCGGTGGCGATCGAGTACATGGACCGCGAGGCGATCACGATCTGCGAGGCCTTCGCCCATGCCGGCTATCCGCTCGACGCCGAGGCGATGCTGATCATCGAGGTCGAGGGCTGCAAGGAGGAGTGCGACGCGATGCTCGCCCGCATCGTCGAGATCGCCAAGCCCTTCAACCCGACGAGCCTGAAGGTCTCGCAGTCCGAGGCCGAGAGCGCCGCGATCTGGAAGGGCCGCAAGTCGGCTTTCGGCGCGACGGGGCGCATCTCCGACTACATCTGCATGGACGGCACCATCCCGACCGGGCAATTGCCGCGCGTGCTGGAGCGCATCGGCGAGATCACGACGTCCTATGGCCTGCGCTGCGCCAACGTCTTCCACGCCGGCGACGGCAACCTGCACCCCCTGATCCTGTTCGACATCAACACGCCCGGCGAGATGGAGAAGGCCGAGGCCGCCGGCGAGGAGATGCTGAAGCTCTGCGTCGAGGTCGGCGGCTGCCTCACCGGCGAGCACGGCGTCGGCATCGAGAAGCGCGACCTGATGACCGTCCAGTACAACCCGGAGGATCTGCACCAGCAGATGCGGGTGCGGGCGGTGTTCGACCCGGCCTGGCTGATGAACCCGGCCAAGGTCTTCCCGCTGGAGGGGCGGATCGCGGCGTGAGCGGCGGAAAGAAGGGTGGGACGACGGCGACCGGCCCGCCGGGCGAGGCCGCCATCCGGGCGCTCGCCGACCCGAAGGTGATCGAGCGCGGCCGCGAGGTGGCGCGCTCCGGTGCCGTCTCCGACCTCGTGCGGCGGGGCGACCAGCTCACCGCCGCGGTCGAGGGCAGCGAGGACGAGCCCTACCGGGTCACGCTGCGGCTGAAGGACGACGGCGTGGCGGAGTTCCGCTGCACCTGCCCCTACGAGTGGGGCGGAGCCTGCAAGCACGTCGTCGCGACCCTTCTCGCCGCGGCAAAGCCCGGTGCCGTCGCCGAGCGCGCGCCGCTGCAGCAGATCCTCGACGACCTGCCGCGCGAGTCCCTGGTGAACCTGCTCCTGCGCCGGGCCGAGGCCGATCCCGATCTCGCCGGCTGGATCGAGGTCGAGCTCGCCGTCGCCCCGGGCCGGGACGCCGTCGATCCGGCGCCGATCGCCGCGCAGGCCCGCACGCTGCTGGCCCGCCGGGCACCGAGCTACTGGGACGATGACGACCCGCCGGCCCCTCCGACGAGTTGCAGACCCTCGTCGGGAAGGCGGTGCCGTTCCTGGAGGCCGGCGACGGGCGCAACGCCCTGCGGGTCCTGGCGGCGGTGGCCGAGCCGTTCATCGAGCAATGGCTCGGCGAGATGGCCGAGACCGACGAGGACATGTACCTCCTGTTCGAGGATCTCGGGCGGATGATGGCCGAGGCCGTCTTGATGGGCGACCTCTCGGAGGACGAGCGCGACGACCTGTTCGAGACGGTCGAGGGCTGGCAGGCCGAGCTGAGCGACTACGCGCCCGACGGCTTCTCCCTCGTCACCGCGGCGCTCGCCGCCGGCTGGGACGCGCCCGCGCTCCAGGCCGTGCTCGCCGGCAAGGCCCGGGCCTCCCTGCCGGAGACCGAGACAGACCTCGTCGCCGTGCGCCTGCGGGCCCTCGCGGCGACCGGCCGCACCGAGGAATACCTGAACCTCGCCCGCGCCGCCGGGGACGGGGCCGCCTATGCCGACATGCTGTTGCGGCTCGGGCGGGTCGACGAGGCCGTCGCCTCCGCGACCGAGCACGTCGCGGCCCCGGACCGGATCCTCGCCCTCGCCCGGCGCCTGCGCGAGGCCGGGCATTCCGACCAGGCGCTCGAC
>JAEWKL010000103.1 GCA_023386115.1 Pseudomonadota bacterium | reverse complement strand
CCCCGAGGAGGGTCGGCGGGGGCGGCGCGGCCGGGGCCGGGGCCGCCGCCTCGGTCACCTGGACCGGACCGCCGGCCACCAGGCCGACATAGATCTCGAGCCGCTGGCGCAGGCCGGCGGGGGTCTCGCGGTCGGCGGCGATCTGGTCGAACCAGCGGCCGGCGCCCTCGAAATCGCCCTTCTTGAGCGCCACGAGGCCCAGAGTCTCGCGGGCCGTGTGACGGAAGGCGCTCGACGGGGCGGCGAGGCTCTGGAGCGTGTTGAGCGCGCCCGCATCGTCCTTGTCGACGAGGAGCAGGGCGCCGCGCAGGCGGGCAAGGTCGCGCAGGGACTGGCCGACGGCCGAATCGTCGGCGATGGCCCCATAGGCC
Organism: Pseudomonadota bacterium; assembly: GCA_023386115.1. Taxonomy (GTDB): domain Bacteria; phylum Pseudomonadota; class Alphaproteobacteria; order Rhizobiales; family Beijerinckiaceae; genus Methylobacterium. Next base: position 6,441 of record JAEWKL010000103.1, on the reverse strand, counting down.
TTGGCCCCGGCGGCCGGATCGGCCTTGCCGGTTTCCGCCGCGGCGCGCAGGCGGGCGAGCAGCCGGTAGCCGAACGGCGCATCGGCGGCGACGCCCGCGAAGGCCTTCTCGGCATCCTCCGGCGTGCCGCCCTTGGCACGGCGCAGGGCCTCCTCGAAGCGCAGGCTGGCCGCCTCGGCCTGTTGGGCCTGCGCATGCTGCCAGTAGCGCCAGCCGCCGACACCCAGCACCACCAGCACCGCGAGACCGATGAACACGCCGCTGTAGCGCGACCAGATCTGGGCCAGGCGGTCGCGCCGGTACTCGTCGTTGACCTCGCGGATGAACTCGTTCTCGCTCATGATCTCTTTGGCTCGCCGCCACCAAGGACCCGGTGGGCTCTTCGCCGCGACCGTGCGACAGGGCCGGTCGCGTAGCACAGTCCCGGCGGGAAGTCAGGCCCGGCGAGGAAGCAGGCTTGCCGACGAGTCAGGCTTGGCGAGGAATCAGGCTTGGCGAGGAATCAGGCCTGGCCCGGCCAGACCGCGACGCCGATGAGCCAGGGATGCAGCACCCGGGCGAAGACGAACCAGGCCGCGACGCCGATCACCACGGCGAGCGCGTCGTTGCGCCAGCCCGCTTGCGCCACGGCCGGGCCGGCAAGGGGCCCACCATGCGGCTTCACCTCGTCGCGGCGCTTGGCGCTGATCCGGGCCATCACCGCCCAGGCCAGGATCGCCCCGAACAGGATGAGCGAGCCGAGATCGCCGTTGGCGAGGAGATGCGCGGTCGCCCAGATCTTCACGCCGAGCAGCATCGGATGCTTGAGCCGCGCCTTGATCCGCCCCGGCAGGTAGGCGGCGACGAAACTGATGAAGGCGAGGAGCACGAGCAGCAGGGCGAGGTGCCGGGTCCAGACCGGGGGCGACCAGAGCTCGATATACCCGTGCGCCCGGTACTGGCCGTAGCCGATCCCGGTGACGACGAGGCCGAGCAGCGCGACCAGGGAGTAGCCGATCTTGTAGGGCCCCTCCCCCACCCGCTCGATCAGCGCGGCGCGGGGCCCGCGGGCCATCGTGAAGGCATGGGTGCCGAGGAACAGCGCGAGGCCGACGATCAGGAGCAGCATCGGAAAAAAAAAGCCCTCGGGAATGGCGGCCGATCCGGTGGATCGGCGAAAGCAGGCCGCAAGCAGTCTGGGGCAGGCTTGGAGGCCAAGTCCAGGGACGCCGCATGCTCCTCCGCCTCCTCCTCGCGTGTCTCTGCGTCGCGGCCGTGACGGTTCCGGCCGCGGCCGAGCCTCCCCTCTCGGCCCTGACCCTGGTCGGCCCGGCCCGCACGGTGTTCAAGGCCGGACGCGACGCCTGCGACGGCCACGACGTGCCGGACGCCCCAGCCCGGGCCCTGCGCGAGGCCGATGGCGGGATCGCGCTGTTCGGGATGCACTATCGCAACCGGGTCCTGCGCGGCCGCGACTTCGACAGCCTGACGCTCGATTGCCGGATCGTGCTCGATTCCGCCTTCAAGCCGGAGCCGGAGGCCTTCGACGACCGCACCTGGATCACCGCCACCTGGACCGAGGACGGCGCGCGGGTCGAAGCGCTGCTGCACGAGGAGTACCACGCCGACACCCACCAGCGCTGCCGCACCACCGGGACGCTGGCCTGCTGGTACAACGCCATCCTGGCCGCCCGCTCCTCGGACGGCGGACGCAGCTTCACCCGGGCGACGCCCCCTGTGGTCGTCGCGGCGCCGCCCTTCCGCCAGGAGGTCGAGCAGGGCCGCCATCGTGGCTTCTTCAACCCGTCGAACATCGTTGCCGACGGCCGCTACCGCTATTTCTACGCCTCGACCACCGGCTGGACCGGCCAGCCCTTCGGCGTCTGCCTCTTTCGCAGCGACGACGTCTCGGACCCTGCCCGCTGGCGCGCCTTCGACGGCAAGGGCTTCACCGCCCGCTTTCCTAATCCCTACTTGCCCAACCCCTACCTGACGGGCGCGAAGCCCGTCGGTTCCTGCGCGCCGGTGGGGGCCTTCCCGGCCCCGGTCGGCTCGGTGAGCCGCCACCGCGGCACCGGCGCCTGGATCGCGGTGTTCCAGGCCAGCACCGGCGGCGTCTTCCCCCGCTCCGGCATCTACTGGAGCACGTCGCGCGACCTCCTGGCCTGGGACACGCCCCGCCTGCTGATCGCCGGGCCGACGCTCTACGACGATCCCTGCACCTCCGGCGGCGAGCTCGTCAGCTATCCGTCCCTCATCGATCCTGCCGCCCCGGGCCGCAACTTCGACACCGTCGGCGACACCGCGACGCTCTACTACGCCACCCTCAAGACCAAGGGCTGCGAGGTCACCTCGGAGCGCGACCTCGTGCGGCGGGCAGTGGCGATCAAGGTCTGGCCGTGAGCGATCAGAGGCGGGTGAGGAGGAGTGCCACGCCCAGGCTCACCAGCACGGCACCGATCCCGAACCGCAGGGCTCCCTGATGCCGCAGCACCCTGGTCCGCACCGGCTCCCGTGACAGGAACACCGACACCGCCGCGAACCAGGCGAGGTGGGACAGGGAGATGAACGCGCCCCAGGCGATCTGGACCGGCACCGAGGTCTCCGCGCCGATGAGCTGGCTGTAGAGGCTCAGCACGAACAGGGAGGTCTTGGGATTGAGGCCGTTCGTCAGGGCACCGACGGCGATGTCGCGGCCGAGCGACCGGCGGGAGGCGGCCGAGGCGGCGTCGGCCGGCTCGAGCCGGGTCGAGGCCGTCGCGATGCCGACATGGACGAGGTAGAGCGCGCCCACGACCTTGACGATCTCCAGCGCACCCGGCGCGAAACGCTGGATGACCGCCACCCCGGCCATCGCGTAGGCGACGTGGAACCAGCAGGCGAGCGCGATCCCGGCCGCCGCCGCGAGCCCGGCGCGGCGGCCGAACAAGCAGCTGTTGCGGCTCACGATTGCGAAATCCGCCCCGGGGCTCAGCACCGCGAGCCATGTGACCGATGCGATGAGCAGTACCTGCTCCATGACGCCGTTCTCCGATAGACCTGCGCCTGCCAGCGCGACCGCAGGGGACCATGGCGGGGCGCGTGCGAAAATCGAAACCCTGTCCGCCGATGCGTGAGGATCGCTCACAGGATGCCCGAGACCCGCACCCGCCTGCCGCAGCTCGGATCCTTGCGCGCCTTCGAGGCCGCTTCGCGCCATGGAAGCCTGGTGGCGGCCGCCGCGGAGCTGCACGTGACCCATGGTGCCGTCAGCAAGCAGATCCGGAACCTGGAGGCGGAGCTTGGGGAGCCCCTGTTCGAACGGCGCAACCGGGGCCTCTTCCTGACCGAGCGGGGCCGCTGGCTCGCCGACCGGCTCTCGGCGACCTTCGCGCAGCTCGAGGACACCCTGGCGGATTTCGCGCGCCGCGAGGACGACCCGCCGCTCGTCGTCTCCTGCGAGCCGACCCTGTGCCTCCGGCTGCTGATCCCGAGCCTGCCGGCCTTGCGCGCCGAGACTGGCCTCGACATCCGCGTGCTGGCGGCGGGCGGGCGGATCGACCTGCGGCGCGACCGCGTCGACCTCGCGATCCGGCGGGACGACTTCCCGATTCCCGGCCACTTCGCGGTCCGCCCCCTCGCGGACGAGGCGATGGGGCCGGTCTGCGCACCCGCACTCGCCGGAACGGCCGGCCTGCCGATCCTGCACACCCGCAGTCGGCCGGATGCGTGGCCGGCCTGGCGGCGGCGGGGCCTGCCGCCGTTCCTCGGCTCGCGCGACGTGCAGTTCGAGCACTTCTCCCTGATGCTCGAAGCCGCGATCGCCGGCCAGGGCATCGCCCTGGCCTCGCTCCACATGGTCGCGGACGATCTCAAGGCCGGCCGCCTGACGGCGTTGCACCCGTTCCAGCTGGACGGCAGCCGCTACGTCGCCCTGACCGACAAACCCATGGCGGCCGACGGGCGCGAGCGGCGTTTCGCGGAGTGGATCGGCGGCCGGATGGCCCGGACCCTCGCCGACCGTCTCGGGGGCTTCATCCCCGCCAGGTGAGCAGATAGGCCCCGAGCATCACCAGCCCGACCCCGAGCCAGTTCACCCCCGACAACCGCTCGCCGAGCACCATCGCGCCGAACACCGCCACCAGCACGATCGACAGCTTGTTGAGGGTCGCGACCTGCGCCGCGCCGCCGACCTTGAGCGCGCGGAAGTAGCAGGCCCAGGAGCCGGCGGTGGCGAGGCCGGACAGGCTGAGCAGGCCGAGATTGCGCCCGGTGAGCGCCCGCAGGGCCTGCCACTGGCCGGTGGCGAGGCAGAGCGCCCCGAGGGCGACGAGGATCACGACCGAGCGCATGAAGGCGGCAGCGTCCGATTCCGCCCCGGCGCTTCCGGCCCGGGCCAGCACCGCCGTGAGCGCCGTGAACACCGCCGAGACCAGCGCCCAGACCTGCCAGGACATCCCGCGTTCCCCCATTCCATCCCCACGCGGCATCATGAATGCGCGGCATGCGCGAATGCCGACAATGCGTTTCACTGGCGCACCGCCCTCCTCCAGCCTCCGGCACCACGGCCCGAGGACAGGGCCCGACGGATGGCGCCCGGCGCAAGGCCGGCGCGAAGGGGGGAAGCACCATGGACCAGACGCGGCGGCTGTTTCTGGGGAGTGCGGCGCTCGGCGCCGGCGTGATGGCCACGGGCGCGAAGGCGCTGGAGCACGACCACGGCAATCCGGGCGACGGCGGCTTCGGCCGTCAGGCGATCTCGCTGCCGCCGGGCGCCAAGGTCGCCTACCACGATCCCCAGGATGTCGGGGCGATGCCCGACTTCCGCTTCTCCCTCGACGGCAACCGCCCGAAGGTGACCTCCGGCGGCTGGGCCAAGGAGGCGACGGTGCACCAGTTCCCCATCAGCAAGGGGATTGCGGGCGTGCACATGTTCCTCGAGCCCGGCGCCTCGCGCGAATTGCACTGGCACGCCATCGCGGCCGAATGGGCCTACGTCATCGACGGGCGCTGCCAGACCGTGGTGCTCGATCCGTCCGGCGCCAGCGAGATCAACAACTACGAGCCCGGCGACCTCTGGTACTTCCCGAAGGGCCACGGCCACTCGATCCAGACCATCGGCGACACGCCGTGCCACTTCATCCTGTCCTTCGACAACGGCGCCTTCTCGGAGCACGGCACGTTCTCGATCACCGACTGGATCGACGTGACCCCGAAGGACATGCTGGCCCTCGATTTCGGGCTGCCGAAGGACGCCTTCGACGCCTTCCCGAAGGGCGAGGCCTATATCCAGGCCGGCCCGGTCGTGCCGGTGTCGGACGCCCTCGACGCGCCCTGGCCGAAGGAATCGACCCACAAGTTCCGGCTGCTCAAGGATCCGCGGGCGTTACGCGAGTTCGAGGGCGGCACCTTCCGCCTCGCCACGGTCGACGAGTGGCCGGTCCAGAAGACGATGTCGGGCGGCGTGATGACGATCAAGCCCGGGCAGATGCGCAAGCTGCACTGGAACGTCAACGCCAACGAGTGGCACTACTACCTGAAGGGCAAGGGCCAGGTGGCCCTGTTCGGCTCGGGCGGGCGCGGCAAGGTGGCCGAGTTCAAGCCCGGCGACGTCGCCTACATCCCGATGGGCTTCGGCCACGCGATCAAGAACATCGGCGACGAGGATCTCGAGATCGTCCAGACCTGGGACAACGGCAAGTTCGAGGAGATCGACCTCGATACCTGGATCAAGTCGAGCCCGCGCTACCTCCTGTCGAACAACTTCGCGGGTGTGCCGGGCGACACGATCACGAAGCTGAAGCGGGCGTGACCCCGCCGCCGCCGCGTCGGGCGATCACCCGCGAGGGGATTGCCGGTCGCGGCGGGATGACCGACCCATCGGTCACCTCGAACAGGCCCTCGCCCGCCCGGCGCCTCATCCGAAGATGAGGATCAGCGAGACGACGACGCAGAGGACGAACACACCCAGGCAGATCCAGGCCCAGTGACCGCCATGCGGCGTGCGGAGCGAGATGCTCTCCAGCGGCGCGGCGGTCCGGCTCGTGTCGTGGGTGCCGTCCGTCCCCCTCCGCAGGGTCGGGTTGAGGGGCGGGCCGTCGCGGCTTTGTCGATCGGTCACGGCATGACGCCTTCTCTCGCGTGCCGGACGGGGCGCCGGACGGCGCCACGGCGGGGCACGGCCCGATGGGGGCGAGCTCACACGCTCTCGGCTTCGAGGACGACGCCCTCGATCTCCGCGTCCTTCGCCAGCCGCAGGACGAAGGCGGCGGCGCCCATCGTCCAGGCCCGGGCGTCCAGCATCTCGGCGATCTTGTCCGCCACCATCTCGAAGGACAGGGTCTTGCCGGGGATGGTGCGCTGATGGCGCAGCACGTGCCAGCCGACGCGGGACCGGACCGGCACGCGCCCGGTGGTGCCGTCGGCCAGGCGCTCCAGGGCCGCCTGGACCTCCGTCACCAGCTCGCCGCGGCGCACCTGGCC
>JAEWKL010000030.1 GCA_023386115.1 Pseudomonadota bacterium | reverse complement strand
CCCCTGGGCAGGCCCTTTGAGGGCCTGCCCGCGCGGGGGACGGGCGTCGGGGCGGCGCGCCACGGTCGGTCTTACTCGGCCGACTCGGAGGCCCCGGCCTTCTCGGCGCGGGCGGCGGCGCGCTCCTTGGCCTTGGTGCCCGGCTCAGCCTTCTGCGGGTTGTTGCGGGTCGGACGCTTGGCAAGGCCGGCGGCGTCGAGGAAGCGCAGGACGCGGTCGGTCGGCTGGGCGCCCTTGGCGAGCCAGGCCTGGACCTTCTCGGTCTCGAGGATGACGCGGGCCGGATCGTCCTTCGGCTTCATCGGGTCGTAGGCGCCGACCTTCTCGATGAAGCGGCCGTCGCGGGGCGCGCGGGCGTCGGCGACGACGATGCGGTAGTAGGGGCGCTTCTTGGCACCGCCGCGGGTGAGGCGAATCTTGAGGGACATGGGTCTCTTCCTGTCTGAGGGTGGGAGGATCGTTCGACGGCGCGGACGGGGAGATCCTGGCGGATCCCGGCCCGCCTACTTCTTCTTGCCGAAGGGGAGTCCGCCGAGGCCGGGCAAGCCCGGAAGCTTAGCCCCCAGGCCCGGCAGGACGGGGGCGGCGGGAGGCGTCTTGCTCGAGCCTGCCGGCGGCTTGCCGGCGGGACCTGACGCCTTGGGACCGCCGAGGCCCGGGGGCATCGGCGGAAGGGTGGTGCCGGGGGGCAGGGATTTCTGCAGCTCGGCGAGCATCTCGGGGGTGGGCTGGGGCATGCCGCCCATCATCTTGCCCAATCCGCCCATTCCGCCGCCCATTCCGCCACCGCCGAGGCCGAACATGCTGCCGAGCGCCTGGCCGATGCCGCGCTTGCCCGAGCCCATGGCCTTCATCATGTCGGCCATGGTGCGGTGCATCTTGAGGAGCTTGTTGATCTCCGAGACGTCGACGCCGGCGCCCTTGGCCACGCGCTTCTTGCGCGAGGCCTTGAGCACGTCGGGGTTGCGGCGCTCCTCGGGGGTCATCGACGAGATGATGGCGCGCTGGCGCTTGAACATCTTCTCGTCGAGGTTGGCGCCCTCGACCTGCTTCTTGATCTGGCCCATGCCGGGCAGCATGCCCATCAGGCCGCCGATGCCGCCCATCTTCTCCATCTGGGCGAGCTGCATCGACAAGTCTTCCAGGTCGAACTTGCCCTTGCGCATCTTCTCGGCGACGCGCAGGGCCTGTTCCTGGTCGATGGTCTCGGCCGCCTTCTCGACGAGCGAGACGATGTCGCCCATGCCGAGGATGCGGTTGGCGACGCGGGCGGGATGGAACTCCTCGAGAGCATCCACCTTCTCGCCGGTGCCGACGAGCTTGATCGGCTTGCCGGTGACCGCCCGCATCGAGAGCGCCGCGCCGCCGCGCGAATCGCCGTCCATCCGGGTGAGCACGATGCCGGTGACGCCGAGCCGCCCGTCGAAGGCACGCGCCGTGTTGACCGCGTCCTGACCGGTCAAGGCGTCGGCGACGAGCAGCACCTCGTGCGGGTTGGTGGCCGCCTTGACGTCGGCGGCCTCCTGCATCAGCGCCTCGTCGAGGGTGACGCGGCCAGCGGTGTCGAGCATCACCACGTCGAAGCCGCCGAGGCGAGCGGCCTCCATGGCGCGCTTGGCGATCTGCACCGCCGACTGGCCGGCGACGATCGGCAGCGACTCGACCCCGACTTGGCTGGCCAGCACCGCCAGCTGCTCCATCGCGGCGGGGCGGCGGGTGTCGAGGGAGGCGAGCAGCACCCGGCGCTTGTCGCGCTGGGTCAGGCGCCGGGCGATCTTCGCCGTGGTGGTGGTCTTGCCCGAGCCCTGCAGGCCGACCATCAGGATGCCGACGGGGGCCGGTGCGTTGAGGTCGATGATGCCGGCCTCGCCGCCCAGCATCGCCACGAGCTGGTCGTTGACGATCTTCACGACCATCTGGCCGGGCGTCACCGACTTCAGCACCACCGCGCCGACGGCCTGCTCGCGCACCTTCTCGGTGAAGGAGCGCACGACCTCGAGGGCGACATCCGCCTCCAGCAGGGCACGGCGCACCTCGCGCAGGGCGGCGGTGACGTCGGCCTCGGTCAGGGCGCCGCGGCGGGTCAGCCCGGACAGGATGCCGGAGAGGCGGTCGGAGAGGCCTTCGAACATGCGCGTCAGTCTCCGGGGGTTACTCGTTCAGGCCCGCGGAGGCGGCGCGCCGGGCCTGGAGGGCGCCCTCGAAGTGGTGGAGCGCCCGCTCGAACTTGTCGCGGCAATCGGGATTGCAGAAGCCCACGACCGCGCCGTTGTAGAGCGTCAGCGCGTCGGCCGCGATCGGCTTGCCCGACCAGGGGCAGAGCTCGTTCACCGCGTCCTCGATGCGCAACGGCGCGTGGTCGGTTCTGGTCATCCGGTCCCCTGCGGGCCGCCCTCTCGGGCAGCGGGTGGTTCAGTCGCGCGCAACGCCATTCGCGCCCGAGGGCGCATCGCGCTGTCGGGCGTTGACCTCCGGCCTCACGGGCCGGTCGGCGTCGAGACGAGACCTCGTCCTTTGGAAGCCGGGGCCTAGCTGCCTGCGCGGGCGATGTCAACGTCCGATACCCGGCAGGCCGGCGTCAGAGCGACATTTACCGCTTCTTAACCATGCCGGAGGTTAACTGCGGGCAAGATTCGCAGGAGATGCGGCGTGTCCGAACCGGCCTTGAAGACGCAGTCCACCGCCGCCGCGCGGCAGCCTTCGGGCCCGCTGCAGGACTGGCTCGCGACCCTGTCGCGGATCGACGCCGCCGACCAGGCCCGTGCCGCGCCGCGCCGTCCGGCCGAGGCCCCGCCGGCCTGGGAGCCGCGCATCGTGGCAC
>JAEWKL010000025.1 GCA_023386115.1 Pseudomonadota bacterium | reverse complement strand
CCGCCGACCAGGCCCCCGCCGTCGAGGCCGCATCCGCCGCGATGCTGGCCACCGGAAGTCTGTCCGCCGGCGTGCCTCTCGTCATCGATCTCTCGGGCCTTGCCCGCCTGGACACGCTCGGCGCCTGGGTGCTGGAGCGGACGCGCGCCGCCCTTCCCGCCGGCACGACCTACGCGGGCGCCTCCCCCGAGCACCTGATCCTGCTGCGCGAGGTCGCCTATCGCGAGGCCGCGCCGACGGCCCGGCGTAGGCGCTTCCACCCCCTCGATCCGGTCGCGAGCCTCGGCTCGGGCATGCGCAGCCTCGGCCACCAGGGCCTGGCCGGGCTCGCCTTCCTGGGCGAGGTGGTGGCGGGCTGCCTGCGGGTGCTCGCCCGGCCGCGCAGCTTCCGCGGGCCGGCACTCGTCAACCAGGTCGAGCAGATCGCGCTGCGTGGTGCGCCGATCATCATGCTGATCTCGTTCCTGGTCGGATGCATCGTCACCCAGCAGGGCATCATCCAGCTCCAGCGCTTCGGGGCCCAGACCTACGTCGTCAACATGATCGGCATCCTGACCCTGCGCGAGCTCGGGGTGCTGCTCACCTCGATCATGGTGGCGGGGCGCTCCGGCTCGGCCTTCACGGCGGAGATCGGCTCGATGCGCATGCGCGAGGAGGTCGATGCCCTGCGCGTCATGGGCCTCGATCCGATCGAGATCCTGATCGTCCCGCGCATCCTCGCCCTGATGTTCGCCCTGCCGCTGCTCGCCTTCCTGGCCGATCTCGCGGCGCTCGCCGGCGGCGCGCTGACCTCGTTCCTCTATGGCGGCCTGTCGCTCGAGGCCTTCACCTTCCGGCTCCAGAACGCGATCGGCTTTCGCCACCTCGCCATCGGGTTGATCAAGGCGCCGTTCATGGCGCTCATCATCGGCATCATCGCCTCGGTCGAAGGTTTCATGGTCGAGGGTTCGGCCGAATCGCTCGGCCGCCACGTCACCGCCTCAGTCGTCAAGTCAATCTTCATGGTCATCGTCCTCGATGGACTCTTCGCGGTGTTCTTCGCGGCCATCGACTTCTGAGCGAGGCGACCCCACCCTTGGCGACCGCTTCTCCCATCCTCCCTTCGGTCCCGAGCCGCGACACAAGAAGCCGCGACGCGATCATCCGCGTGCGCGACCTCGTGGTCGGCTTCGGCGACCGCACGGTGCTCAAGGGCCTCAACCTCGACATCCGCCGGGGTGAGATCCTGGGCTTCGTCGGCCCCTCGGGTCAGGGCAAGTCGGTGCTCACCCGCACGCTGCTCGGCCTGGTGCCGAAGCGCTCGGGCACGATCGAGGTCTTCGGCGAGGATGTGGACCGGCTGAGCCTGGCCCAGCGCCGGGTGATCGAGCGGCGCTGGGGCGTGCTGTTTCAACAGGGCGCCCTGTTCTCGGCGCTCACCGTCAAGCAGAACATCCAGGTGCCGATGCGCGAGCACCTCACGCTCTCCGAGCGCCTGCTCGACGAGTTCGCCCGGCTCAAGATCGAGATGGTGGGCCTCAAGCCCGACGCCGCCGACAAGCTGCCCTCCGAGCTCTCCGGCGGCATGATCAAGCGCGCGGCGCTGGCCCGGGCGCTGGCCCTCGACCCGGAGGTGCTCTTTCTCGACGAGCCGACCTCGGGCCTCGACCCGATCGGCGCGGGCGAGTTCGACGAGCTGGTGGCGACGCTCCAGCGCACGCTCGGGCTGACCGTGTTCATGGTCACCCACGACCTCGACAGCCTCTACACCGCCTGCGACCGCATCGCGGCTTTGGGCGACGGCCAGATCATCGCCGAAGGGCCGATCGAGGCGATGCTGGCCTCCGACCACCCCTGGCTGCGCTCCTACTTCCACGGCAAGCGCGCCCGCTCGATCGTGGTGCCGGGAGCGGAGGTCGGTCCATCCCGCGGAATCGTGGAGGGCGTCGCCTGATGTGCGATCCCGCACCCGCCCGTCGCCGGGCCTCGCCTAAGCTTGGCGGGTTAGACCATGCCCATCGGGCGTCTCCCCCGCTCTCCGCCCCGCACGAGCACGGAAACCGTTAAGGCATGGAAACCCGCGCCAACAACGTCCTGATCGGCGCCTTCACGCTGGCGGTGATCGCGCTCGGCTTCGCCTTCGCGTTCTGGTTGCGCGGCAGTTCCGCGAACCAGGCCCGGATGCCGGTGCGCATCGTGTTCTCGGGCGGCGTCGGGGGGCTGGCCAAGGGAGCGGTCGTCACCTTCAACGGCATCCGGGTCGGCGAGGCGACCGATGTGCGGCTGCTGCCGCAGGACCCGCGCCGCGTGACGGCGATCATCGAGGTCAATCGCGGCACGCCTTTGCGCGCCGACACGCGCGCGCGCCTCGACATGACGATGCTGACCGGCGTCGCCTCGATCGCCCTCGTCGGCGGCAGCGCCGACGCCCCGCCGCTCGCGCCGACCAACAACGATCCCGTTCCGACGATCTTCGCCGACGCCTCCGACATCCAGGACCTGATGGCGGCGGCCCGCACCATTGCGCAGCGCGCCGACGACATGCTCCAGCGTCTCGATCGGGTGGTCGCCGGCAACGAGGGCGCGATCAACCGCACGCTCGCCAATGTCGAGCGCTTCTCGAAGACGCTCGGCGACAGCGCGCCGGCCCTCGACGCCCTGACCAAGGCGGTGGACGGCCGCAAGCTCGCGAGCCTGATCGACAACGCCGACAAGTTCTCCGCCGCTCTGGCCGCCGCCTCGCCGGACGTCCAGGCCGGCGTCCACGATGCGCGGGCGCTGGCGGGCAAGCTCAACGCCTCCGCCGACCGGCTCGACGCGGTGCTGAAAGGCGCCGAGGGCTTCCTCGGCTCCGCCGCGGGAGATGCCGGCAAGAGCACCTTCGTGGAGGTGCGCGACGCCGCGATCTCGATCCGCGAGGCGGGCCGGGCCTTCCGCACCATGTCGGAGAACCTCGACAAGCGCACCGCCACCCTGACCCAGAGCGTCAGCCGCCTGAGCGGCACCGGCCGGCGCGAGGTGCAGACCCTGGCGACCGACGGCCAGCGCACCCTCAACAGCCTCAACAGCGCCGTGCGCAACATCGAGCGCGACCCGTCCCAGGTGATCTTCGGCGGCAAGCCGTCGTTGCCCGAATACAACGGTCGCTGATCATGTTGCGGTGCGGCCTCGCCGCGGTTGCACCCGCGCGCCCGGCCGGGCGTTGTCCATCCGTCTCTGGTCAAGCTTCCGGGCCCGTCCCGGTCCCGCCTTCCGGTCCGCCCGCGCCCATGCTCCTCACGGCCCCCTCCCCGCGTCACGCCGCCAGCCTCTTCGCGATCGGCTTGGCCCTCCTGCTCGGCGCCTGCGGCAGCGGCGCCGTGCCGACCACCTTCGACCTCACCGCCTTGCCGGGCGCCGCCCGCAGCGGCGCAGCGCGGCGCTCGATCGTGGTGGCGGAGCCGGTCGGGCTGCAGCCCTTCGAGGCCGACCGGATCATCGTGCGCGAGCCCGGCGGCGCGGTGTCCTATCTCGGCGGCGGCCAGTGGGCGGACCGGCTGCCCCGGCTGGTCCAGACCCGGCTGATCCAGAGCCTCGAGAACGCCAACCGCCTCAAGTCGGTCAGCCGGCCCGGCGACAAGGTCGCGGCCGACACGGTGCTGATCACCGAATTGCGGTCCTTCGACATCAACGCCGGCACCCGCGAGGCGGTGGTCGACCTTTCGGCCAAGCTGATCCAGGAGAGCAGCGGCACGGTGGTGGCGGCCAAGATCTTCCAGGCCCGGGTCCCGGTGGCGGCGGTCAACGCGGCGGTGGCGGCAAACGGCCTCGACCGGGCGCTGTCGCTGGTGCTGGCGGATCTGGTGCGGTGGATCAACGCCGGGGGATGAGGATGCGGGTCCGATCCACCTTGTGGATTGCTCTCTCGATGCCGTAGCGGCAATCTCGCCATCATGAAGGCCGTGCTGCTCCTCAGAGAGCGCTTCGCTCCGGCACCCGACGCGTTCGCCGAACTCGTGGTATGGCGGGTGCCGCGTCCGGTTGTGGGCAGCACGCACAGCGTTAAGTACCATCTCGCTCTCGTTGTCGAAGAGCGGTGCGTGCTCCGCTATGACAACGAGTCCGGCAAGGGCGATCATAAGCACCTTGGTGCCGAAGAGCGTCCCTTCACGTTTATCAGTATCGATGATCTGCTCACCGCATTCTGGCGCGTTGTCGAATCGTGGAGGAGCCCATCATGAGGACGGTGACCATCGGGGTCTCCGGAGTCGCGGACGTGCAGGCCGGATTGAGCGCTGCGTTCCGCGGCGAGCCGCAGGGTACGTTCATCTCCTTCGCCTCGGTCGAGCTGCTCTGGAGCGTGATGACGCCGCAGCGCTGGGAGCTGCTGCGCGCCCTGGTCGGCCGCGAGCCGTTTCCGCTCCAGAGATTGGCGGATCTGGTGGGCCGCCAAGCCGATGAGATACGGGCTGATATCGACGCGCTGAGGAAGGCAGGGATCGTCGAGGCGGGCTCGGAGGATCGGATCAACTGTCCGTTCGACTCCGTCCATGTCGACTTCACGATGGGCCGGGCCGCCTGAGGCCTAGCCCCTTACTCCATCACCGCCGCCTTCATGATCACCACCATGAAGGCCCGCCCCGCCGCCTCGCTGACGCAGCGCACGGTGTGGGGCCGGTCGCAGCGGTAGCGCAGGGTCTCGCCGGCCCGGGCCCGCTGCACCGCGCCGGCCACGTCGACCTCGAACTCGCCCTCGGTGACCGACAGGCACTCGACCGAGCCGCGCTGGTGGGCGTCGGAATCGAGCACCCCGCCGGGATCGGCCGAGAGGTCGTACCATTGCAGCCACTCGACGGTCTTGATCCAGCCGATGATGGCGAGCCGCATCCGGCCGTCGTCGGAGACCAGGATCGGCGTATCGGCCCGGGACGACTTCTCGATGAAGGGTTCCTCGTCGCCGGTCGCGAGCACCCGCTCGATCGAGACGTCGAGGGCCTGGCTCAGGCGCCAGATCGTCGCCAGCGTCGGGTTGGTCTCGTTGCGCTCGATCTGGCTGATGATCGACTTCGCGACGCCGGACTGTTCGGCCAATTCCGACAGCGACAGGTTGTAGGCCTTGCGCAGGCGCTGGATGGTCTTGCCGAGCTGACCCGACAGCACCTGCGCCCCGGTCAACAGATCCTTGGGGCGTTCCCGCCCCCGCTCGACGCCCATCGCCCGCCCTTGAATCCCGCTGGATCACTGTGCAGCGTTCCGCAATCCGAACGCCCGTACGCTCCATCAAACGCAATCGCCCGGAGCGCGCAAGGGCTCATGCGCCCGTGCGGGTCGATTCCGGCGGGATGACGCAGCGATGCCAGGGCTTGGCCGGCTCCGTCGACCGGGGCCGTCCGATGGCGCGGCCGTCTCAGGTCCACCAGGCATGGAAGTGGTGCACCGGCCCGTTGCCATGCCCGATCCGCAATTGCTCCGATGCGGCGAGTGCGGCGGTCAGGTAGGCCTTGGCCTCGCGGGCCGCGTCCGGAAGAGCCAGGCCGCGGGCGAGACCGGCGGCGAGCGCCGCCGACAGGGTGCAGCCGGTGCCGTGGGTGTTGCGGGTCGCGATCCGCGGGCCTTCGAGGCGCAGGATGCGGTCATCCGGACCGACCAGCAGGTCGACGCTCGTAGAGCCCGCCGCGTGGCCGCCCTTCATCAGCACCGCGCGGGGACCGAGCGCCAGGAGGCGCCGGCCCTGGTCGAGCATCGCGGCCTCGGTCCCGGCAATCCCCTCCCCGAGCAGCACCGCGGCTTCCGGCAGGTTCGGGGTCAGCACCGCGGCATGGGGCAGGAGCTTGCGGCGCAGGGCCTCGACGGCGTCGTCGGCGAGCAGCCGGTCACCGCTCGTCGCCACCATCACCGGATCGAGCACCAGGGGCAGGCCGGCGGCGTAGCGGGCGAGGTTTTCCGCCACCGCGGCGATGACGGCCGAGCGCGACAGCATGCCGATCTTCACCGCCCTCACGTCGAGATCCGTGAAGACGCTCTCGATCTGCCGGGCGACGAATTCCGGGTCGACGTCGTGGATCGCCTGCACGCCACGTGTGTTCTGGGCGGTGAGGGCGGTGATCACGCTGGCGCCGTAGACGCCGAGCGCGGAGAAGGTCTTGAGATCGGCCTGGATGCCCGCGCCGCCGCCGGAATCCGAGCCCGCGATCGTGACGGCGATCATGCCGGACCCCGACATCGTGCCGGGCCCGCTCATGCGGAGCCTCTTGCGGCGAGAGCCCCGTCGATCACGGCGCGCAGGTCGCGCGCCCGCGCCTCGACGTCGCGGCCGGTGCCGAACAACGCCGAGATCAGCGCGAGTCCGTCGGCGCCGGCCCCGATCGTCGCGGCGGCGTTGCTGCGGTCGATCCCGGCGATCGCCCCGACCGGCAGGCCGGCGCCGCGGGCGAGCCGCGCCCGGAAGACGATGCGGTTGAGCCCGTCGAGCCCGACCGGCGGGTCCGGGTTGTCCTTGCTGGTGGTGGAAAAGACGCCGCCGATGCAGGCGTAATCCACCGGCAGCCGGTAGAGCTCGTCGGCCTGGGCGGCGTTCTTCACGGTGAGCCCGACGATCGCGCCGCGGGGCAGGAGCCGCTTGGCATCGGCCGGGTGCAGGTCCTCCTGGCCGAGATGCACCCCCTCGACGCCGGCGGCGAGCGCGAGATCCACCCGGTCGTTGACGAGCAGCGGCACGCCGGTCCCCTGGAGCGCCGCGTGGATCCGGCGCAGGCGCGCGACGGTCTCGCGGGCGTTGGCGATGGTCTTCTCGCGGTATTGCAGCAGGGTGCAGCCGCCGGCCGCCGCCTCCGCCGCCATCCGGGCGAGGTGATCGGCGTCGCTGCCGCAGACCCCGACATCGAGGAGGCCGTAGAGCCGCAGGTCCACCGGCACGGTGCCGACCGGTCCGGTCGCATGGCCGCCGTCAGGCTTCACCGGCGGGCTCCCGTGGCGTGCGGGCGGGGGCTTGCGGGGGGCGTGCGGGCATGGAGCGCTTCCCTGCTGGGGCCCGGGGATGCGGGCTGATGGGCATGCCCCCGGAGTAAGGG
>JAEWKL010000023.1 GCA_023386115.1 Pseudomonadota bacterium | reverse complement strand
CACCAGGTCGTGTGAGCACCGAAACGTCAGACCAGCATCATCCTACTCATGACCGGTTCCGAAGGAACCGACCCGCAGGGACGACGCCGTCCACGCTTCTCTTTCTCGTATGAACTTGTCAAAGAGCAGGCCGGAGCGATCCGGCGATCATCGGCGACAACAGGACCCGCACCTGACCAAGGTCAGGCTCGCCGGCCCAGACTGCGCAGAAGACGTTTCAGCGACCGGTCCGCGGGAGCGGCCGGCGCCGATGGGTGGTCGTATAGGCCCCGATCCCGGGGCCGTCAACACTCATTTCTCCGGCTAAGCTTCAAAAACTCCCCTCCCCGCTCCAGCGCGCGACCGCCTCAGCCAGCGTGAGCGGCCCGGATGAAGGCGTGATCGCCGTGGGCGTGCCGGAGAACCGGGGTGCCGGAGCGGGCTGAATCGTTCCGTCGACGGTCACGAAGGTTCCCCGTGCCGCGAGGTGCGGGTGCTCGGCGGCTTCGCTCAAGCTGAGAACGGGTGCCAGGCAGGCATCCGTTCCTTCGAGGAGCCGGCACCATTCGTCCCGCGTCCTGCCAGCGAACAGCATCTCGAGCTTGTGCCGCAGGATCGGCCACATCGCCGGGTCGTCGCGGCGATCGAAGTCGGGATCGGCATCGAGGCCGGTCAGGCGGCGGAACAGCGCGTAGAATTGCGGCTCGAGGGGTCCGATCGCCACGTGACGGCCGTCGCGGCAGGCATAGGTGCGGTACCAGGGCGCACCGCCGTCGAGCAGGTTGGCCTCGCGCCGGTCGCTCCAGCGTCCTTGCGAGGCGAGCTCCGAAAACATCGCCATCAGGGAGGCGGCGCCGTCGCAGATCGCCGCGTCGACGACCTGGCCGCGCCCGGTGCGACCGGCCGAGATCAGCCCCGCGAGGAGGCCCGCGACGAGGTAGAGCGAGCCGCCGCCGTAATCGCCGACGAGGTTGAGCGGCGGCACCGGCCGCTCCGCCGTCCCGATCGCCGCAAGCGCCCCGGTGACCGCCATATAGGTGATGTCGTGCCCGGCCGAGCGCGCCAGCGGGCCGTCCTGGCCCCAGCCGGTCATGCGGCCATAGACGAGGCGCGGGTTGCGGGCGAGCACGATCTCAGGCCCGAGGCCGAGCCGCTCCATCACCCCGGGGCGGAACCCCTCGATCAGGGCATCGGCCTGCTCCAGCAGGGCCAGGGTGCCGGCATGGTCGCCGGGATCCTTCAGGTCCACCGTCACGGTCGGGCGACCGCGCGCCACCACGTTCCGCGAATAGGGGTCGGCGCCGCCGGGCCGGTCGAGCCGCACCAGTTCGGCCCCCATATCGGCGAGCAGCATGGCGGCGAAGGGGCCGGGGCCGATGCCCGCGAACTCGACGATGCGCAGGCCCGCGAGCGGCCCGCCCTGCCCGGCCCGATGCGACGGGTTCATGTGCCGCCCTCCTCCCGATGGGTGTCGCCCGGCGCTTGCTGTGCCTGATCCGGCGCGCCTTGACGATGACAGGTCCGACCCATAGCGATGAGACCCGTGCCCCGCCGAGTAGCAGACCGGTCCGCCCTTCGCCATGGGCCCGGCCCGCGAAGGGCGCTCAACCCACCCTGCGAGTGGGACCAGGAATTCAGGCAAGGTTTCAGGGAGGACGACCGATGAACGTCAACGGCGTAGCGGCCATCGTCACGGGCGGCGGATCGGGCCTGGGCGCGGCGACCGGCCGGGCGCTGGCGGCGGCGGGCGCGAGGGTCGCGCTCCTCGACCTCAACGAGGGGGCCGCAGCGGAGGTCGCGGCCGAGATCGGCGGCCTCGCCCTGCCCTGCGACGTCGCCGATGCGGGAAGCGCCGAGACGGCGGTCGCCCGGGCGGCGGAGGCGCACGGACCCGCCCGCATTCTGGTCAATTGCGCCGGCGTCGCGACGGCCGGCCGGATCGTCGGCCGCAACGGCCCGCTCGATCTTCAGGCCTATGCCAAGGTGATCCAGGTCAACCTGATCGGCAGCTTCAACCTGATGCGCCTCGTGGCGGCGGGCGCGCTCGCCCTCGATCCGCTGGAAGGGGGTGAGCGCGGCGTCATCATCTCCACCGCCTCGGTCGCGGCCTATGAGGGTCAGGTGGGCCAGGCGGCCTACGCCTCCTCGAAGGCCGGCATCGTCGGTCTCACCTTGCCGGCGGCGCGGGAATTCGCCCCTGCCGGGATCCGGGTCTGCGCCATCGCGCCCGGCATCTTCGAGACGCCGATGCTGCGCGGCCTGCCGCAGGAGGTGCAGGATTCCCTCGGCGCCGCGGTGCCGTTCCCCTCGCGCCTCGGCCGTCCGGAGGAATACGCCAAGCTCGCGCTCGCCATCATCGACAACCCGATGCTCAATGGCGAGGTGATCCGCCTCGACGGCGCCCTGCGCATGCAGCCCAAGTGACGGGGAACTCGAAGGGGATTCCGCGATGCTGAGCGACGACCAGATCCTGATCCGCGACACCGCCCGCAGCTTCGCGCAAGAGAGGCTGAAGCCGTTCTCGGCCGAATGGGACCGGGAGGCGCGCTTTCCCCGCGAGGCGATCGCCGAGATGGGGGCACTCGGCTTCATGGGCATGCTGGTGCCCGAGGAGCACGGGGGCGCGGCCGCCGACCACGTCGCCTATGCGCTCGCCATCGAGGAGGTGGCGGCCGGCGACGGCGCGGTCTCGACGGTGATGAGCGTGCACAACTCGGTCGGCTGCATGCCGATCCTGAAATTCGGCAGCGACGAGCAGAAGCGGCGGTTCCTGGGCCCCCTCGCCCGCGGCGAGCAGCTCGGCGCCTTCTGCCTGACCGAGCCCGGGGCCGGCTCGGACGCCGCCGCCCTCAAGACCCGGGCGCGGCGCTCGGGCAATGCCTGGGTGCTCTCGGGCACCAAGCAGTTCATCACCTCGGGGGCGAATGCGGATCTCGCCATCGTGTTCGCGGTGACCGATCCGGAGGCGGGAAAACGCGGCATCTCGGCCTTCATCGTGCCGACGAAGACGCCGGGCTATAAAGTCGCGCGGATCGAGCACAAGCTCGGCCAGCGCGCGTCGGACACCGCCCAGATCGTGTTCGAGGAGATGGAGCTCACCCCCGACCTGATGCTCGGCCAGGAAGGCGAGGGCCTGAAGATCGCGCTCTCGAACCTCGAAGGCGGGCGGATCGGCATCGCCGCCCAGGCGGTCGGCATGGCCCGCGCGGCCTTCGAGGCGGCGCTCGCCTATGCGGGCGAGCGCGAGACCTTCGGCCAGAGGCTGACAGGGCACCAGGCGGTCGCCTTCCGCCTCGCCGACATGGCGCCCCGGATCGAGGCCGCGCGCCTCCTGGTGCTGAACGCCGCCCGGCTGCGCGATGCCGGGCAGCCCTGCCTGAAGGAGGCGGCGATGGCCAAGCTCTTCGCCTCCGAGATGGCGGAGGCCGTCTGCTCCGACGCGATCCAGATCCATGGCGGCTACGGCTACCTCGCCGATTACCCGGTCGAGCAGATCTACCGCGACGTGCGGGTGTGCCAGATCTACGAGGGCACCAGCGACGTCCAGCGCATCGTGATCAGCCGGGCGCTGACGGCGTGAGGGGGCATTCGGTCGCCGCATCGGCGGCGACCGGCGGCGATGCCGCCCGATGAGCCCGTTGCCGCCGCCGGCGATTGTAGATCGTCGGCCGCAGCGTAACGTCGAGCCGATAGTACTCGTCCGTTCAGCGGTAGTTCATGGCCGCGCTGCGGAGCATGCAGGCTCCATCCCCTGCCCCAGCGGTGACGTACATCGCCCGGCCTAGGCCGTCTCGTCCACAGAGAGGTGGCGCAACAGGCAGATTTTAACGACTGCTTAACATTTCTGACGTTGTGTCGAGGCTCGCCTGGCGTTCCGGCGCCGATCCGCCGGTAGGGAGCGTCGCCGTGCATCCTCGTCTCGACCGGGAAGCCGAACGCCTTTCCGCCCTGCACGGCCTCGGCATCCTCGACACGCCCCCCGAGGCCCATTTCGACGCGGTCTGCCGGCTCGCCCGCACGCTGTTCGGCGTGCCGTACGCCTGGATCTCCCTGGTCGATGCCGAGCGGCTGTGGTGCAAGGCCTCCTCCGGCATCACGTTCGAACCGATGGCCCGGGACGCGGGTTTCTGCGACCGCGCCATCCTGAGCGACGCGCTCCTGATGGTCGAGGATGCGACGGCGGATCGCCGTTTCCGCGACGTCGCGCTCGTGACCGGCGCGGCAGGGGTGCGGTTCTATGCCGGCATCCCGCTGGTGCTGCGGCCCGGCCTGGCGCTCGGCACCCTCTGCCTCGGCGACACCGTCCCGCGCCGGCTCTCGGCGGACGAGACCGCGCGGCTCGCCGATCTTGCGGCGATCGTGGTGTCGCAGCTCCGGCACTACGAGGCCCGCGTCGCCAGCCAGGCCGAGGCCCTGCGACGGCAGGCGAGCGAGAAGGCCCTGGCCTTCGCCAACCGCAACCTGATCCTCGCCGAGCAGATGGCCCGGATCGGCCATTGGCGGGTCGACCTCGCCACCAGTTCCGTGACCTGGTCGGACGAGGTCTGCCGCATGCACGGACGGGCGCCGGGAGACCCGGCCGTCACCGCCGAGGAGGCCCTCGGCTACTATCATCCGGAGGATCGCGAGCGGGTCATGGCCCTCATCGCCGAGGCACGGGCGCGTCGGCAAGGCTTCTCCTTCAAGGCCCGGATCGTCCGGGAGGACGGCGAGGTGCGGGTCATCGTGTCGCGCGGCATCTGCGAGCCGGATGCGGCCGGCGCGACCGCGGCCCTGTTCGGCAGCGTGCAGGACGTGACCGAGATCGACCGGGCCGAGGCCGAGCTGCGCGCCAGCACCGCCCTCCTCGACGCCACCCTGGAGCACATGGACCAGGGCTTGATGATGATCGACGAGGCCGGCATCGTGCGGGTCTGCAACGAGCGCGCCATCGCGCTCCTCGACCTGCCGCGCGACCTGATGCGCGCGAGGCCGACCTTCGACGAGGTCCGGCGCCACCAGGTCGCGCAGGGCGACTTTTCGCGGTGCGACACCTCCCTGCGCGAGCAGGTCGCGCACGGGCCGCTGGCGATCCATCCCCACACCTACGAGCGCGAGCGGCCGAACGGCACGGTGCTGGAGATCCGTACGGTGCCGCTTCCCACCGGCGGGGCAGTGCGCACCTACACCGACGTCACCGCCCGCAAGGCGGCGGACGCGCAGGTCGCCCACATGGCCCGGCATGACGGCCTGACCGGGCTGCCGAACCGGGCCCTGTTCCGCGACAGCCTCGACCGGCGCCTGGCCGGCTTGCGGCGCCATGGCGGGACCTGCGTCGTGCTCTGCCTCGACCTCGACGGGTTCAAGGCGGTCAACGACACCCTCGGCCACCTCGCCGGCGATGCGCTGCTGCGCGAGGTCGCGGGACGGATCCGCGCCGCCCTGCGCCAGGAGGACCTGCCCGCGCGCTTGGGCGGCGACGAGTTCGCGATCCTGCTCGGTGGCGAGGCCGATGCGGCCCGTACCGCCGCGACCAATGCCGCCGCGACCGCGGAGCGCCTCGTCGCGTCCCTGCGCGAGCCGGTGGATCTCGGCGGGCGGGAGGCGGTGATCGGCGTCAGCATCGGCATCGCCGTCGCGCCCGAGCACGGGCTCGACGGCGACACCCTGCTCAAGCGGGCCGATCTCGCGCTCTACCGGGCGAAATCGGAGGGGCGCAGCACCTACCGGCTCTTCGCCGCGGCCATGGACCGGGCCGCGGCCGAGCGCCACCGCCTCGAGAGCGACCTGCGCCTGGCGCTCCAGCGCGGCGAGTTCGCCCTGCACTACCAGCCGGTCTTCGACCTCGCGGCGGGCCGGGTCGCGGCGATCGAGGCGCTGCTGCGCTGGCACCATCCGGCCCGCGGCCCGCTCGGCCCCGCCGCCTTCCTGGCCCTCGCCGAGGAGACCGGCCTCGCCGTGCCGCTCGGCGAGTGGGTGCTGCGC
>JAEWKL010000910.1 GCA_023386115.1 Pseudomonadota bacterium | reverse complement strand
GCCCTCGGCGGCGGCGGCCACGCCACGCTGGTGCGGGCGCCCGATCCCGTGCGGGCGGCGGTGCCGGTCTTCGAGCCCCTGTCCGAGCCCCTGATGCGGATCACCGCCGGCCTGAAGGCCGCGCATGACCCCGCCGGCCTGTTCAATCCGGGGCGGATGTACGCCGGGATCTGACATCCAGGGTCCAAACATCGTGGGATCTGTCCGATGGCCATGAGCGTGATCTCGCATGTCTGCCTCGGCACTGCCGACCTCGCCCGCGCGACTCCCTTCTATGCCGCCCTGTTCGCGGAGCTGGGCCTCACGCTCCGCTTCCACGAGCCGGAGAACGGATGGGCCGGCTGGATGCCGCGGGACGCCGACCGGCCGCTTCTGATCGTCGGCCGCCCGTGGAACGGCGAGGCTCCCGCTCCGGGCAACGGGTCGATGACGGCCTTCTCGGCCCGCTCGCGGGCGAGCGTCGACCGCTGTCACGCCCTGGCGCTGGCGGCGGGCGGCACCTGCGAGGGGCCTCCCGGGCTGCGGCCGCACTATCATCCGGCCTATTACGGCGCGTATTTTCGCGATCTCGACGGCAACAAGCTCTGCGTCGTCTGCCATGAGTCCGAAGGGATGGAGGCCGAAGGGGATGCGTGACGGTCGGGTGCGCTGCTACGGGGAAGCCGCCGCGACCGTCTCGCCATGATGTCGGCGCCACGGACCCGATCCCTTCTCATGCGTTCCTGTCCTCGATGATGTTCCGCCTCGCCCACCTCACCGATCCGCATGTCGGGCCGCTGCCGCGACCGCGCCTCCGCCAGCTGATGAGCAAGCGCGCCACCGGCTGGGTCAACTGGAGCCGCGGCCGCAAGCTCACCCACGACATGGAGATCCTGGCCGCCCTGGTGGCCGACATGCGCGCCGCCGCGCCCGACCACATCGCCTGCACCGGCGACCTCTGCAACATCGGCCTGCCGAGCGAGTGGGAAACCGCCCGGACCTTCATGGAGGGCCTCGGCGAGCCCGGCTTCGTCAGCTTCGTGCCCGGCAACCACGACGCCTATGTGCGCGGCTCGCTCAAAGGTCTCCTCGACGCGGTCGGTCCCTGGACCCGGGACGATGCGGGCCGCGACAAGGCGTTCCCCTACCTGCGCCGGAGGGGACCGATGGCTCTCGTCGGGCTGTCCTCGGCGATCCCGACCGCACCCTTCGTGGCGAGCGGGCGCCTCGGCTCCGACCAGATCCGGGCCGCCGAGCGGATGCTGGCGGCGCTCGCCGCGGAGCCCGAGCGGCCGTGCCGGGTGGTGATGATCCACCATCCGCCCCATGTCGGCGGCGCCAAGGCGGGGCGCAACCTCACCGATGCCCACGCCTTCGAGGCGATGATCGGCCGGGTCGGCGCCGACCTCGTGCTGCACGGCCACAACCATGTCGGCTCGGTCGCCTTCCTGATGGCTCCCGGCGGGCGGCGCGTGCCGGTGATCGGCGCCCCCTCGGCCTCCGCCCGCGGCGGTGCGCTCAAGCACTGCGCCGGCTACCACCTCTACGAGATCGAGCGCACCGGCACCGGCTTCTCCCTCACCGCCACCCTGCGCGGCCTCCTGCCGGAGGGCGGCCTCGGCGATCTCGGCACCCTGACCCTCAAGGCCTGATCCCCAAGGCCTGATCCCCAAGGCCTGATCCCCAAGGGCCCGCAAGGGCCCGGCCGCAGGGCCTGACCCCGAGTCCTGCCTCAAGGGCTCATGCGCGCCGCAACATTTCAGGCGACCCGGCGTTTCCCGCCGAAGGGCCACCCCTCTCTGGGCGGCGTCGATGTTGCAGCAGGGGAGGCGGCATGGCCGCCCGCGACGGGGCCTCGCGCCCCGCCGGCCCCGAGGAGTGAGGTCGCTCGGATGGCGGATGAAGCAGGCGCCGTGAGGGCGCAGGTCGCGAATGCGCGAGCCGAGGATGTGGGCCGGGGCGTCGCCCGGGTCGGCGCGGCGGTCCTGGCAAGCCTCGGCCTGCAGGAGGGCCAGCCGATCGAGATCATCGGCAAGCGCCACACCACGGCGCTCGCCATCGCGCTCGGCCAGGAGGACGAGGGCCTGAGCATCATCCGGCTCGACGGCCTCCAGCGCGTCAATGCCGGGGTCGGCTCGGGTGACCATGTCGAGATCCGCAAGGCCGAGGTGCGCCCCGCCACCCGGGTGGTGCTCGCCCCGGCCCAGAAGAACTTGCGCCTTCAAGGCTCGGGCGAGGCCCTTCGCCGCACTTTCTACCGCCGGCCGCTGGTCTCCGGCGACGTGATCTCGACCTCGGTGCCCTCGCGCTTCGCCCGCGACCAGGTGCCGGAGGAGCTGCGCCAGATGTTCAGCCTGCCGGCCTACGGCCTGCAGGAGATCCGCCTCGTCGTCGTCTCGACCCAGCCGGCCCGCGGCATCGTCCAGGTCACCGCCGAGACCGAGGTCGAGCTGCGCCCGCTCTACGAGGAGCCGAAGGAGGTCCGCCGGGCCGACGTCACCTACGACGATATCGGCGGCCTGGGCTCCACCGTCGACCAGGTGCGGGAGATGGTGGAATTACCGCTTCGCCACCCCGAGCTGTTCCAGCGCCTCGGCATCGATCCGCCGAAAGGCGTGCTGCTCTACGGGCCGCCCGGCACCGGCAAGACGCTGCTGGCCCGCGCCGTGGCGAACGAGACCGAGGCGCAGTTCTTCCACATCGCCGGCCCGGAGATCATCGGCAGCCAGTACGGCGAATCCGAGCAGCGCCTGCGCCAGATCTTCTCCGAGGCCCAGCGCAACGCGCCCGCCATCATCTTCATCGACGAGATCGACTCGATCGCCCCGAAGCGCGAGGAGGTCCGCGGTGAGGTCGAGCGGCGCATCGTCGCCCAGTTGCTCACCTTGATGGACGGTCTCGAGCCGCGCCAGAACATCGTGGTGATCGGCGCCACCAACCGGCGCGACGCCATCGACGAGGCCCTGCGCCGCCCCGGCCGCTTCGACCGTGAGATCATCATCGGCGTGCCCGACGAGCCCGGCCGCCGCGAGGTGCTGACCATCCACACCCGCGGCATGCCGCTCGGCGACAATGTCGACCTCGACGAGATCGCCCGCACCACCTACGGCTTCGTCGGCGCCGACCTCTCGGCGCTGGCCCGCGAGGCGGCGATGGACGCGCTGCGCCGCGTGCTGCCGCAGATCAACCTGAAGGAGGGCATCCCGCCGGAGATCCTGGAGACGCTCCAGGTCTGCCGCGGTGATTTCTTGAACGCCCTCAAGCGGGTGCAGCCCTCGGCCCTGCGCGAGATCATGATCCAGGTCCCGAACGTGACCTGGGACGATGTCGGCGGCTTGAGCGAGGTGCAGACCAAGTTGCGCGAGGGCGTCGAGCTGCCGCTTCGCAACCCGGAGGCCTTCCGCCGCATCGGCATCCGCCCGGCCAAGGGCTTTCTGCTGTTCGGTCCCCCCGGCACCGGCAAGACACTGCTCGCCAAGGCGGTGGCCCGGGAGGCGCAGGCGAACTTCGTCGCGACGAAGTCGTCCGACCTGCTCTCGAAATGGTATGGCGAATCCGAGCAGCAGGTCTCGCGCCTGTTCGCCCGCGCCCGTCAGGTCGCCCCGACGGTGATCTTCATCGACGAGATCGATTCCCTCGCCCCGGTCCGCGGCGGCGGCCTCGGCGAGCCCGCCGTGACCGAACGGGTGGTCAACACGATCCTCGCCGAGATGGACGGGCTGGAGGAGCTGCAAGGGGTGGTGGTGATGGCCGCCACCAACCGGCCGAACCTCGTCGACCCGGCCCTTCTCCGTCCCGGCCGCTTCGACGAACTGGTCTACGTGCCGGTCCCGACCATCGCGGGGCGGCGCCACATCCTCGGCATCCACACCCGCGCCATGCCGCTCGCCGACGACGTCGACCTCGACGGGCTGGCCGAGCGGACGACGCGGTTCACCGGCGCCGATCTCGAGGACCTGACCCGCCGGGCCGGCCTGATGGCTTTGCGCGAGAACCTGTCGAGCGAGCGTGTCACGCAGAGCCATTTCGACGCGGCTCTGCGCGAGACACGCGCCTCGGTGACGCCCGAGATGGAGCAGGATTACGAGACGATGCTGCGCACCCTCAAGCAGGAGGGCCCGCAGCGCCAGCCGATCGGCTTCGTGCCCCTGCGCCAGGCGGCGGAGTAACGCGAGGGGCGCTCCCCGGCCTGTGGCGCGAAAGCACCACGGGCCGGGCGGCGCTTGTGTCCGCCCTGTTTTCGCCACAGCCCGGCGGCCAACCCGTTCGACCACATTCGAACGGGAGGGGGACCATGACCCGTCTGACCGCGCCGCGGCGCCGCTTGAGACCGCTCTTGAACGCCGCCTGGGCGGCTGCCCTGATCGCCGCCCCGCTGGCCGTGCCGGGGCCGGCCCACGCCATCAGCCTGCTCGACCGCGGGCCGATCGCCGACTTCCTGACGGTGTTCCGCCAGCAGGGCGTGCCGCGCCAGACCATCGGCTGGAACAGTCCCTACAAGCCCGGCACGGTGGTGATCTCGACCAGCCAGCGCCGGCTCTACTACATCCTGCCGAATCAGGAGGCCGTTCAATACGGCGTCGGCGTCGGCCGCGAGGGCTTCTCCTGGTCCGGTACCAAGACCGTGACGATGAAGAAGGAATGGCCGGCCTGGCGCCCGCCTGAGCAGATGATCAAGCGCCGCCCCGACCTGCCGCGCTACATGGCCGGCGGCAACGACAACCCGCTGGGCGCCCGTGCGCTCTATCTCGGCTCCTCGCTGTACCGCATCCACGGCTCGAACGAGCCGGAGACGATCGGCGCGGCGGTGTCCTCGGGCTGCATCCGCATGACCAACCGGGACGTGATCGATCTGTACGATCGCGTGAAGGTCGGCACGAAGGTGGTGGTGCTGCCGTAGGGTTTGCGTTTCCGGGATCGGGTCCTTCCGAGTGCGAAGCGGCTCCGTCGACGTTTGTGCCGGCGGAATGAGCCGCTTCGCTTCGTTCACAAACTCTGCGACTTACACCGCCACGACCTTCCCCGGATTCATGATGTTGTCCGGATCGATCGCCCGCTTCAGCGTCCGCATCAGGTTCAGCGCCTCCGGCCCGTGCTCCAGCTCCATGAAGCGCATCTTCTTCTGGCCGATGCCGTGCTCGCCGGTGCAGGTGCCCTCCATGGCGATGGCGCGGGCGACCAGCCGCTCGATGAAGCCGGTGACCCGGGCGATCTCGTCGGGATCGTCCATCATGACGAGCGGCGAGGTATGGAAGTTGCCGTCGCCGACATGGCCGGCGATCGGCGCGGTGATGCCGCTCTCGACGATGTCGCGCTTGGTCGCATCGACGCACTCCGCCAGCCGCGAGATCGGCACGCAGACGTCGGTGGCGATGACCCGCGCCCCCGGCCGCATGCCGACCGCCGCCCAGTAGACGTCGTGGCGCGCCTGCCAGAGCCGGGTGCGGTCCTCAGGTTTGGTGGCCCACTCGTAGGGCCCGCCCTCGAACTCCGCGGCGATCTCGCCGAAGCGCTCGGCCTGCTCGCGCACGCTGGCGTCGGAACCGTGGAACTCGACCAGAAGCAGGGGGGTCTCCGGCAGGGTGAGCTTCGAGTAGGCGTTGCAGGCCGCGACCTGGACCTCGTCGAGGAGCTCGATCCGCGCCACCGGCAGGCCGGACTGGATCGTCACGATGACGGCGTCGCAGGCCGCCTTGATGCTCGGGAAGGGGCAGACGCCCGCGGAGATCGCCTCCGGGATGCCGGCGAGCTTGAGCGTCAATTCGGTGATGATGCCGAACGTGCCCTCCGAGCCGACGAGCAGCCGGGTGAGGTCGTAGCCGGCCGAGGTCTTGCGCGCCCGCGGGCTGGTGCGAACGACGTCGCCGTTCGGCATCACGGCGGTGAGCGACAGGACGTTGTCCTTCATCGTGCCGTAGCGCACCGCGTTGGTGCCCGACGCCCGGGTCGCCGCCATGCCGCCCAGCGAGGCATCGGCACCCGGATCGATCGGGAAGAACAGGCCCTGGTCGCGCAGGTGCTCGTTCACCGCCTTGCGAGTCACGCCGGGCTGGACCACGCAGTCCAGGTCCTCGGCATGGACGGCCAGCACCTTGTTCATCCCGCTGAGATCGATCGAGATGCCGCCGAACGGCGCGTTGACGTGGCCCTCGAGCGACGTGCCGGTGCCGAAGGCGACGACCGGCATCTTGTGGGCGGCGCAGACGCGCACGATCGCCTGCACATCCTCGGTGCTCTCGGCAAAGACCACCGCGTCCGGCGGCTGGTTGGCGACCCAGGTCAGGGTGCTGCCATGCTGCTCGCGCACCGCCTGCGAGGTGACGACGCGGTTGCCGAACTGGGCGGTCAATTCGCGGACGACCGCCTCGACGGTCGCCGGCGACGGGCGCTCGCGGGTGGGGACAGGGCTTGGGGCGTTCATGGCGGATCTCCCGGGCGGGTGTCTGCAGGCTGGGCAGCCCGGCCTTTTGCCGGCCACTCTAGCAGCCGTGTCCCGGCCGGCATATCCGCAGGCCCGGTCACGGAGAAGTGCGCTCCGGCGCTGACACCTTGCCCCAAGGTGCAACGCATCCGGGGATGCATCCCTCATCCAAGCGTGGTACGTCCCGGGGCGCCCTTGTCATCCCGCCTGCGCTCACCGGGAGCCCCACAATGGCTGACGACCGTCCTGCATCGGTCTTCTTCTTCGCGCCGTTCGTGTCGTCCACGATGGCGATCGAGCCAGGCTGGATCGATTACAACGGCCACCTGAACATGGCGTATTACCACGTCCTGTTCGACCGGGCGGTGGACGAGGCGTTCGGCGTCGTCGGCCTCGGGCCCGACTACATGGAGACCGGGCGCGGCACGACCTTCGCAGCCGAGGTCCACGTGCGCTACCGCCGCGAGCTGGTGCTGGACGATCCCGTGCGGGTGACGCTGCAACTCATCGCCTTCGACGAGAAGCGGATCCACTTCTACTCCGAGATCCGCCACGCCACCGAGGGTTGGGTCGCCGCCACCTCCGAGAACCTGTCCCTGCACGTCGATCCGGCGACGCGGCGCGTGGCGCCGTTCCCGGAGGACATCCAGGCCAATCTCTCGGTCATGCTCAGCTCGCATGCCCGGCTGCCGCGCCCCGACGATCTCGGCCGGGTGATCGGCGTCCCGGCCCGCGGCCGCGAAGGCCATGGTGTCCGTCCGGACACCATGGC
>JAEWKL010000905.1 GCA_023386115.1 Pseudomonadota bacterium | reverse complement strand
GCGCCGACCCGCCCGGTGCGGGTCGGCCTCGCGACCCTTACTTCAGGTTGGTGGCGATCGCGTTGAACTGGACCACCAGGTTGTTCCCGACGGAGCGCGCAGCGGCGATGACCGCGATGGCGATCAGGGTGGCGATCAGGCCGTACTCGATCGCGGTGGCGCCCGACTCGTCGCTGACGAAACGCTTCAGCTTGGACATCATAACTGTGTTCCCGCCTGAGTGGTATCGGTTAGTCCGTCGACAATCGACTGGCGCCGATCGGGACTGACGGCAAGCTATGCCGTGTCCCGTTGAGGTTGGGTTAAAGCGATCGTGGATCCCGGTCGGCGAGCGGGAAATCCCCGGCTTGGTTAACGGCGGATCCATTGCCGTGCGCATCAGCCGTTCCCAAGGGAAGCCGACGCGGGCGAGGTTGGCTTAGCGGTTTGTCAACCCATCCGGCGCTTGACTGCCCGGAGAGCATGATCGTCCTTGAAAGAACCCTCCGCCGATGAGCCCGAGCCGATGAGCCAGCCCCGCCGCCCGAGCCTCACGCGAGCCGCGTGCCTCCTGGCGCTGGCGGTGCTGGTCCCCGCCGTCTCGCAGGCGAGCGATGGCGCCACCGTCACCGTGTCGGTCGACAACGCCAAGGTGATCCGCCTGCCGGAGCGCACCGCGACCGTGATCGTGGGCAACCCGATCATCGCCGACGTGTCGTTGCAACGGAACGGCATCGTGGTCCTGACCGGCAAGAGCTTCGGCAGCACCAACCTCATCGCCCTGGATTCGGCCGGCACGATGCTGGCGGAATCGGCGATCAGCGTGCGGGCCGGCAGCCCGTCGGTGATCACGGTGCAGCGCGGCCTGGAGCGCGAATCCTATTCCTGCACGCCCGCCTGCCAGCCGGCGGTGCAGCTCGGCGACGCGCAGCGCTACTTCTCCGAGGTGAGCGGGCAGGCCGGCCAGCGCAACTCCCTGGCGACGGCCGGTGGAGCGGCCGGGACGCGCTGAGCCCGGCATTGCGCCTGACCGATCCGAGCCCCCTGACGCGCCTTCGACGCGTCCGGGAGCCTCACCTCCGCCGCTCCCGTCCGGATCCGAACCGCGCCATGCTCCGTCGTCGCCTGCTCCATGCCGAAGGGCCGCCGGCCGGGCGGGCCTCGACGGTGCGCGGCTCCCCGTTCCGATCGCGGATCGCCGCGATCCGATCGCGGATCGCCGGCTTCCCGTCTGCCCGCGAAGGGGCGACCGCAGTGGAGTTCGCGCTGATCGGACTGCCGTTCCTCTGCCTCATCGCGGCGATCACCGAGACCGCGCTGGCGTTCTTCGCTGCCCAAGTCCTCGACAACGCCGTCTCGGGTGCGTCGCGCCAGCTCTATACGGGCCAGTTCCAGGCCGCCCGCGCGACGGATCCGCCTCCGCCTGCCAACACCACCACGCAGCAGGTCGCGCTGAAGAAGTTCAAGGACGCGATCTGCAACAGTCAGGTCGCGATCTTCTCGTGCAGCAGCGTCAAGGTCGACGTGCTGACGCTGTCCGACGGCGACAGCTTCACGCCGGCGAGCCCGATCAATGCCGGCTCGCGGTCCTGGCGGCCCGATTTCGGCACCCAGTACCAGAATCCGGGGCCGGGCCAGATCGTGATCGTGCAGGCGGCGGTCGAGTTTCCGGTCTTCTTCGGCTTCCTCAACCCCCACACCCTGTCGAACGGCAAGAGGGTGCTGCAGAGCACCGTGGCGTTCCGCACGGAGCCGTTCCAGTGAGCGCGCGGCGGGACTCGCTCCCGAGCCCCGATCGTCACGCGCTCGCACGCTTTCGAGCCGGGCGGGACGGCGTCGCCGCGGTCGAGTTCGCGCTGGTGCTGCCGCTCCTGCTGCTGCTCTATTTCGGCACGACCGATCTCGCCAGCTATATCGGCAACATCCGCAAGGTGACGCTGGCCGCCCGCACCGTGGCCGATCTGGTGGCGCGGGAGGGCGGCGACATCTCGGCGAACCAGTTTGCCGTGATCGTGAAGGCCGGGCGGGCCGTGCTCGCCCCCTATGACGGCGCCACGGCGCGGATC
Organism: Pseudomonadota bacterium; assembly: GCA_023386115.1. Classification (GTDB taxonomy): domain Bacteria; phylum Pseudomonadota; class Alphaproteobacteria; order Rhizobiales; family Beijerinckiaceae; genus Methylobacterium. The sequence continues at coordinate 14,979 of JAEWKL010000905.1, read as the reverse complement.
GCCGCCAAGGCGGTCGGCGTCTATGATGCGAACGGCAAGGCCAAGGTCTGCTCCTACGCCGTGGATGCCGGCAACGCCTCCGCGCCGGCGCCGACCGGCCCGACCGACGTGCCGCCGGTGCCGGACGCCTTCAAGAATGCGGGCGCCCGCTACGTCGTCGTCGACCTGACGATGGCCTACAAGCCGATCTTCGCCGCCAGCTTCGCCAAGCGGTTCAACCTCGGCACCGTGACCGAGTCCGTGGTCTGGCCGGTGCGCAACGGCAAGGTCTACAACGTCTCGGTCACCTCGGTCCCCGAGATCGTGCTGCCGACCGTCGTCTCCAACAGCAACGGCGGGGCCTGCCCGAGCACCTGACGCCGGAGCCGCGTCCGATCCTTGGGTGGTCGGACGCGGCTCGAGGTTGTTTGATTGTCCCGCATCGTCTTCGACGATCCCGCATCCATGTCCCCGGACACGGCTCCGGGGCTCATCCCCGCAGGATCATCCGGCCGGCCGCGACCTCGAAGCCGCGCAGGCGACGCAGGAACGACATGCCGAGCAGGCTGGTCGCGAGGCGCCCGCTCGGCAGGACCAGGGCCTCGACGTCCCATACCGCGATCCCGCCGAGTCGGATCTCGCGCATCCGGACCCGCGCCGCCGGCACCGTGCCGTAGGCGGTGGCGACCCGGGCGGTGAAGTCGCGCGGGCCAAACCGGATCCCGATTCGCTGCGCATCCTCGCTGGTGAAGACGCAGAGCGCGGCCCCCGTATCGACCAGCATGCGCAGCACCTGCCCCTCGACCTGCGGGTGGGCCCGGAAAGGGCCCGACGGGCCTGGGCCAGCGTCACGCTGGAAGCGGATCAGGGCGCGACCTGCGCCGCCTCGGCCACCGGAGCCGGGGCGCCGTGGCCTGCCCGGGCGAACCGCTCGGTTCATCGAGCCGCCGGTGAGGACGGCGCCGACGAGCACGCCGAGGGCCCAGAGGATCGGCCGCGTCACGGGAGGACCTTTCGAGAGGGGGAGCGATGTCCGCTCAAGGTCACGGTCGTCCGGTTAAGGGTCCGTCCGGGCGATGCGCGAAAAGCCGGGCCGTCCGCGGGATCTCCCTCCCCGTCCTTGCTATCGGGGCGCGTCTCTGCTAGCAGCACCCCCGCCCGCCGGACACCCTTGGAGGCCGGATTCCCCTCAGCGGGAACGGGCGTGGCGACGTCGGTTCACAGGGCCGTCCTCGAGGGGGCGGCCTTCGGCGTTTGAGCCATCCGTCAAACACCAGTTTTAAGGATCACGCCATGAGCGCCGTGAAGCCGCTTGAGGCCGTGGCACGCGACCGGGTCGGCAAGGGGGCCGCCCGGGCCGTTCGTCGCCAGGGCCAGGTGCCGGCCGTCATCTACGGGGGCAACCAGCCGCCGCAGGCCATCGCCATCGACCTCATCCGTACCCGCACCCTGATCTACGCCGGCGGCTTCCTGACCACCGTGTTCGAGATCAGCGCCGGCGGCCGCACGGTCCGGGCGATCCCGCGCGACTACCAGCTCGACCCGGTCTCCGGCGTGCCGCTGCACGTCGACTTCCTGCGCGTCGTCGCCGGCCAGTCGGTCGAGGTCGAGGTGCCCGTGCACTTCGCCAACGAGGACGCGGCCCCCGGCCTCAAGCAGAACGGCGGCACGCTCAACGTCGTGCACCATACCGTCGCGGTCGCGGTCGCGCCCGAGTCGATCCCCGACGCGATCACCGTCGACCTGACCGGCAAGGCCATCGGCGACACCATCCATGTCTCCGACCTGCCCGTGCCGGCCGGGGCCACCCTCGCCCTCGGCGGGGACGAGGTCGTCGCCACCATCGTGCCGCCGACGGTGCTCGGCGCCGAGGTCGAGGCCGAGGAGGCCGCCGTGGCCGAGGCCGCCCGCGCCGAGTCGGCTGCCGAGGCCGCCGAGGGCGAGGCCGCCAAGGAGGACTGAGCCGGTTTCCGGCTCCGGCCTCACCTGTCAATCGGGACGCCCCGGTCGCGAGACCCGGGGCGTTTCGGCTTTCTCGGGGAGCTTCCTGTCGCCATGCGGCTGTTCGTCGGCCTCGGCAATCCCGGCACCCGCTACGCCGGCAACCGGCACAATATCGGCTTCATGGCGCTCGACGCGATCGCGCGCCGGCACCGCGCCGCGCCGTGGCGGCGCAAGTTCCAGGGCGAGAGCACCGAGGCGGTGATCGGCACGGAGCGCGTGCTGCTCCTGAAGCCCCTGACCTTCATGAACGAGTCCGGCCGCGCGGTCGCGGAAGCGCAGCGCTTCTACAAGATCCCGCTCGAGGACGTGGTGGTGTTCCACGACGAGCTCGATCTCGCGCCCGCCAAGCTCCGGGTGAAGAAGGGCGGCGGCAATGCCGGCCATAACGGCCTGCGCTCCATTACCGCGCAATGCGGCAACGACTATTGGCGCGCCCGCCTCGGCATCGGGCATCCGGGCGACAAGGCCCTCGTTCACGCCTACGTGCTCAACGACTTCGCCAAGGCCGAGATGCCCTGGGTCGAGGATCTGTGCGACGCGATGGCCGACGCCGCCGAGCTCCTGGCCTCCGGCGAGGATGCCCGCTTCCAGAACAAGGTCCACCTCGCCATGGCCGGGCGGGGCTGGGACGAGGTGAAACGCGTGGGCGAGAAGCCGGCTTGACCCGTGCTCCCCGACGCCGCAAGTGCGACGCAACACGGCCGCAGGGCGGCGGTCTCCTGTGAATCGAACGGACTGATCTGATGGGCTTCAAATGCGGCATCGTCGGCCTGCCGAACGTCGGCAAGTCGACGCTCTTCAACGCGCTGACGCAGACCGCGGCGGCGCAGGCGGCGAACTACCCGTTCTGCACCATCGAGCCGAATGTCGGCGAGGTGGCGGTGCCGGATAGCCGGCTCGACGACCTCGCCCGCATCGCCGGATCGAAGGAGATCATCCCGACCCGCCTGACCTTCGTCGACATCGCCGGCCTGGTCCGCGGCGCCTCGAAGGGAGAGGGCTTGGGCAACCAGTTCCTCGCCAACATCCGCGAGGTCGACGCCATCGCGCATGTCGTGCGCTGCTTCGAGGACGGCGACGTCACCCACGTCGAGGGCAAGGTCGACCCGATCGCCGACATCGAGACGATCGAGACCGAGCTGATGCTGGCCGATCTCGACAGCCTCGAGAAGCGCGTCACCGCGCTCGAGAAGAAGGCCAAGGGCGCCGACAAGGAGGCCAAGGAGATCCTCGACCTGGTGCAGCGGGCCCTCCCGCTCCTGCGCGACGGCAAGCCGGCGCGGCTCGTCCAGCGAAAAGCCGAGGAGGAGCGCCTGTTCTCGCAGCTCGGCCTGATGACGGCCAAGCCCGTGCTCTACGTCTGCAACGTCGAGGAAGGCGCGGCCGATTCCGGCAACGCGCACTCGGCCGCCGTCTTCGCCCGCGCGCAGGAGGAGGGTGCCAAGGCGGTGGTCGTCTCGGCCAAGATCGAGAGCGAGATCGCGGTGCTGCCCCCGGCCGAGCAGGTCGAGTACCTGGAGGCGGTGGGGCTGGCCGAGCCGGGCCTGAACCGGGTGATCCGTGCCGGCTACGAGCTCCTGGGCCTCATCACCTACTTCACCGTCGGGCCGAAGGAGGCGCGGGCCTGGACCATCACCAGGGGCACCCGCGCGCCGGCTGCCGCCGGGGTGATCCACACCGACTTCGAGAAGGGCTTCATCCGGGCCGAGACCATCGCCTTCGCCGATTACACGGCGCTGAAGGGCGAGGCGGGTGCCCGCGAGGCCGGCAAGCTCCGGCTCGAGGGCAAGGAATACCTGGTGCAGGACGGCGACGTGCTGCATTTCCGCTTCAACACCTGATGGACCTCGTCCGGCGCCACGGCTGGGACCTGACGCCGTCGCAGGCGGTGGCGCTCCAGCGCCAGCTCGCCGCCGAAATCGTGGCCGACCGGCCGCTGCCCCTCGACGCCGTGCGGCTCGTCGCCGGCGTCGATGTCAGCGTGAAGAACGACCGCTCGCACGCCGCGATCGTGGTCGCGACCTATCCGGACTTCCGGGTGGTCGAGACCGTGACGGCGCTGATGCCGACGCCGTTTCCCTACGTGCCGGGCCTGCTCAGCTTCCGCGAGGGCCCGGTGCTGGAGGAGGCGTTCGGACGCCTGCAGGCCGAGCCGGACGTGTTCCTGTTCGACGGCATGGGCACGGCGCATCCGCGCCGCATCGGCATCGCCAGCCATATGGGCCTGTGGCTGCAGCGCCCGACGATCGGCGTCGGCAAGACCCGGCTGTGCGGCCGCAACGCGCCGCTCGACGAGGAAAAGGGCGCCCACCAGCCGCTGATCGACAGGGGCGAGACGATCGGCGCGGTGGTGCGGACGCGCACAGCCAAGCACCCCTTGTTCATCTCGCCGGGCCACCTCGCCGACATCCCGACGAGCGTCGCCCTGGTGCTCGCCTGCGCGCCGAAATTCCGCCTGCCCGAGCCGATCCGCCTCGCCCACAAGGCCGCCGGCGCATTCTCGTGAAACGCCGAGAGCGCATTTCTCAGGGCCGCAGGCGCTTCCGCGTCAGACCTTCGCCGTGCTAGCCCGGCGGCCCGTCAACGCCGCCGGACGCTTCCCATGCCCCGTTACTGCTTCGAGGACCTCACGCCCGGTCTCCGGCTCGATTTCGGGCCGCTGACGGTGAGCCGAGACGACATCGTGGGCTTCGCCCGCGAGTTCGACCCGCAGGGCTTCCACACCGACGAGGCGGCGGCGAAGGACAGCTTCGTTGGCGGGCTGATCGCCTCGGGCTGGCACACCTGCGCGCTCGGCATGCGCCTCGTTGCCGACGGCTTCATCCTGCACTCGAGTTCGATGGGTTCGCCCGGCATCGAGGAGGTGCGCTGGCTGCGCCCGGTCCGCCCCGGCGATGCCCTGTCGATGCGGATGAACGTGACCGAGAGCCGGCCCTCCGGCAGCAAGCCCGACCGCGGCTTCGTGCGCTTCCTGCTCGAGATCGCGAACGGTGCCGGCCAGCCGGTGATGACCCAGGATTTCTGGGCGATGTTCGGTAAGGCCGGCACGCCGCCCCTGCCGCCGCGGCCGCGCCCTCCGGAGGATCCGGCGCCCACCGACCTGCCCGAGGGCGAGGCCCTTCCCTCGGTCCATCTCGAGGACATGCCGCTGAACCGGCCCTTCGACCTCGGCGCGCACCACTTCACCCGCGACGACATCCTGCGCTTCGCCCGGGCCTTCGACCCGCAGCCCTTCCACGTCGACGAGGCGGCGGCGCAGAAGACGCATTTCGGCGGCCTGTGCGCCTCGGGCTGGCACACGGCGGCGGCCTGGATGACGCGCATGGTCGCGGCCCGCGATCGCGGCCGGGCGCTCGCCGTCGAGCGCGGCGACGCGATCGTCGAGGGCGGACCCTCGCCGGGCTTTCGCGATCTGCAATGGCTCAAACCCGTCTATGCCGGCGACACGATCCGCTACGACGTGACCCTGACCGAGGCGCGGGCCTCGCGCACCCGGCCGGGCTGGGGCGTCGTCAGCCACACGGCGACCGGCACCAATCAGCGCGGCGAGCCGGTGTTTCGCTTCGCGGGGGCGTGGCTGGCGCCGAGCCGAGCCGGATGATGCGCTGCGGGTCTGGGCAGCTTCGTCATGGCCCACCCGCGTCCTCGGATTGAGGGCGCGGGTGGGGGAGTGTCAGCCCGGCAGAGCCCTCACGCCGCCTGCTTGGCGGCCTCGCCGTAGAAGGTGCCGCCGGTCTCGGCCATCGCCACCAGCGTCTCCGGCGGGGAGAAGCGGGCGCCGTGCTTGGCCTCCAGCTTGCGGCACAGGTCGACGAACCGGGCCGCCCCCATGAAGTCGATGTAGGACAGGGCTCCGCCGGTGAACGGCGCGAAGCCGAAGCCGAGGATCGAGCCGACATCGGCCTCGCGCGGATCGGTGACCACGCCCTCGCCGACGGTGCGCGCGGCCTCCAGCGCCTGGGTGACGAGGAGGCGCTGCTTCAGCTCCGCAAAGTCCACGGCGTCGGGATCACGCCGGGTCTCCTGCAGGTCGCGCAGACCGGGCCAGAGCTTCTTCGGGCCCTGCTCGGGGTAGTCGTAGAAGCCCTTGCGGTTCTTGCGCCCGAGCCGGCCCTCGCCCTCGACGAGGGCGGTGAGCAGGCGCTCCTGGATCGGGTTGACGGCGGCCTCGCCGGCCTGCGCCTTCGTCGCCTTGACGATCTTGAGGGCGAGGTCGACGCCGACCTCGTCGTTGAGCGAGAGCGGGCCCACCGGCATGCCGGCCTGGCGTCCGGCATTCTCGATCATCGCCGCCGGAATCCCTTCGGCCAGCATCAGGTGGCCTTCGAGGATGTAGGCGCCGACGCAGCGGTTGGCGAAGAAGCCGCGGGCGTCGTTGACGACGATCGGGGTCTTCTTGATCGCCCGGACATAGTCGAGGGCGACGGCGAGCGCCCGTTCGCCGGTCGTCTTGCCCATGATGATCTCGACCAGCATCATCTTCTCGACCGGCGAGAAGAAGTGGATGCCGATGAACTGCTCGGGGCGGCCGGAGGCCTTGGCGAGGCCGCTGATCGGCAGGGTCGAGGTGTTGGAGGCGAAGATCGCGTCCGGCCCGATCACCGCCTCGACCTTGGCGATCACCTCGGCCTTGACCTTCGGGTCCTCGAACACCGCCTCGACGACGAGGTCGCACCCCGCCAGCGCACCGTAATCGCCGGTCGCGGTGATGCGGCCGAGGAGCGCGTCGCGGTCGGCGGTCTTGGCGCGGCCCTTCATGATCTGGCCGGAGACCAGCTTGTGGGCGTAAGCCTTGCCCTTCTCGGCGGCTTCCGTGGATTGATCGACCAGCACCACCTCGAGCCCCGCATGGGCCGAGACGTAGGCGATGCCGGCGCCCATGAAGCCGGCGCCGACGACGCCCACCTTCTTCAGCTGCACCGCGCCCACGCCCTTCGGCCGCCGCGCGCCCTTGTTGAGCTCGCCCATCGACAGGAACAGGGTGCGGATCATCGCCGCCGCTTCCGGCGAGCGCAGGATCTTGGCGAAGTACCGGCTCTCGACCTTGAGCGCCAGGTCCATCGGCAGCTGCAGGCCCTCGTAGACGGCGTGCAGGATCGCCTTGGCGGCCGGGTAGTTGTCGTGGGTCTCTCGGCGATAGATGGCGTTGGCCGGCGGCCAGGTCATCATGCCGGCGGGCGAGTAGACCTTGCCGGACGGCGCCTTGAACTTCGGCTGGTCCCAGGGCGCGACGGCGGAGCCGCCGGCCTTGATCCATTCACGCGCCTTCTCGACGATCTCTCCGCGCGGGGCGACGGCATGGACGAGACCCATGTTGCGGGCCATCGGCGGGCGGATCTGCTCGCCCTTGAACAGCATCTGCAGCGCGTCGCCGGTCTGCATCAGGCGGGCGACCCGCTGGGTGCCGCCGGCGCCCGGAAACAGCCCGACCTTGATCTCCGGCAGGCCGACCCGGGTCTTGTCGTCGTCCGACAGCACCCGGTGGTGGCAGGCCAGCGCCAGCTCGAAGGCACCGCCGAGGCAGGTGCCGTGCACGGCGGCCGCGAACGGCTTCCCGCAGGTCTCGAGCTTGCGGTAGAGGAGCGTCAGCCGGCGCGATTCCTCGAAGAAGAAGGTCATCGCCTCCTCCTCGCCGCGCTCACGGGCAAGGCGCGCGTATTCGGCGCCGATGCCTTGCAGCATCGTCAGGTCGGCGCCGCCCGAGAAAGTGTCCTTGCCCGACGTGATCACGCAGCCCTTGACGGCGGAATCGGCGACGACGGCGTCGACGATCCGGTTCAGCTCGTCCATCACCTCGCGGGTGACGACGTTCATCGAGCGGCCGGGCATGTCCCAGGTGGCGAGCGCCACGCCGTCGGCATCGGTCTCGAAGCGGAAATTCGTGAGGTTCATGGCGAAGGCCTCGTGAGAGCGATTACGGCTTGGCCGGTGCAGGCACCGGCGCGGGAGCCGGCGTCGGGGCCGGCACGCCCTGCGGGGCTGGCGTCTGGCCGTTGCCCTGCTGCGACAGGGCCGCCAGCGAGAGCAGGTTCATCATCTTGGTCACCGTGTCCTTGGTGATCGTCGTGACCATCGAGGTCGGGTCGGCATTGAGCGCCTGGAACTTCTGGTAGACCGGGTCGTCGTAGATCGCGACCAGGCGCTTCAGCTCGGGCGCATCGAACTTCTGGGCGTATTCCTTGGACAGCCCGTCGACGAGGGTGTCGCGCTCCTGCGCGAAGGTCCTTTCCAGGTCGGGGCGCAGCTTGCCGGCCTGCTCGGCGCTCATCGAGGCGAGGGTCTTCTCCTCGGCCTGCTTGAACGCCTGCGTCAGGTTGCGGGCCACCGTCTTCAAGACGATGTCGCGGGCGAGCGCGGTCCGGTCGTCGTCGGCCCGGGCCGGGCCGGCGAGGACCAGCGCGACGGCGAGGCAGGCGGCGAGAGGGGTGAGGGCGCGCACCGGCATCACACCCGCTCGATGATCGTGGCGGTGCCCATGCCGGCGCCGATGCAGAGCGTCACGAGCGCCGTCTGCTTGCCCGTGCGCTCCAGCTCGTCGAGGACGGTGCCGAGGATCATCGCCCCGGTGGCGCCGAGCGGATGGCCCAGCGCGATCGCGCCGCCATTGACGTTGACCTTGGCGGCATCGACGTCGAAGGCCTGGAGGAAGCGCAGTACCACCGCCGCGAAGGCCTCGTTGACCTCGAACAGGTCGATGTCACTCACGCTCATCCCGGCGCGCTTGAGCACCTTGCGGGTCACGTCGACCGGGCCGGTCAGCATCAGGGCCGGGTCCGAGCCGATATTGGCGAAGGCCCGGATGCGGGCGCGGGGCTTCAGGCCCGCCGAGGCCCCGGCTTCCTTCGAGCCGACCAGCACGGCCGCGGCGCCGTCGACGATGCCCGACGAGTTGCCGGCATGGTGGACGTGCTCCACCGCCTCGACGTCCGGATGGGCGTCGACCGCGACCGCATCGAAGCCGCCCATCTGGCCCATCTGGACGAAGGAAGGCTTGAGGGCCGCCAGCGACTGCATGTCGGTGCTCGGCCGCCGATGCTCGTCATGGGCGAGGAGCGTCAGGCCGTTCACGTCGCGCACCGGCACGACCGACGGCTTGAACCGGCCGTCCTCCCAGGAGCGGGCGGCGCGCTTCTGCGACTCGACCGCGTAGGCGTCGCAATCGTCGCGGGAGAAGCCGTACTTGGTGGCGATCAGGTCGGCCGAGACGCCCTGTGGCATGAAGTACGACTTGATGGCGATGGCCGGGTCGACCGGCCAGGCGCCGCCGGAGGCGCCGAGGCCGACGCGGCTCATCGACTCGACGCCGCCACCGACCGCCATGTCGTGCTGGCCGCTCATCACCTGGGCGGCGGCGAAGTTCACCGCGTCGAGGCCCGAGGCGCAGAACCGATTGATCTGGACGCCCGGCACGTGGTCGCCGTAATCGGCCACGAGCGCCGCGGCGCGCGCGATGTCGCCGCCGGCCTCGCCGACCGGATCGACGCAGCCGAGGATGACGTCGTCGACGAGCCTGGTGTCGAGGGAATTGCGGTCCTTGAGGGCGCGGAGCGCCGTCTCGGCGAGACGGAGCGCCGTCACCTCGTGCAGCGAGCCGTCGGGCTTGCCGCGGCCGCGGGGGGTGCGGACGTGATCGTAGATGTAGGCGTCGGGCATGGGGCGTCTTCCCGGAAATATCGTGCGGCGGCCCCGCGGTGGGGCACCGGGGAGGGGGTAGCGCGCCTGTTCAGGCGCGCTCCGCTTCGATGCGGGCGATGCGTGCGATGCGGCGCTCGTGGTCGTCGAGGCGATGGACGAGGGCCCCGAAGCCGGCCACGATCACGTGGGTCAGGCCGGGCACCCGGGGGTGGAGTTCGGCGAGGCGCGCCTCGACGTGGTCGAACCGGCTCTCGACCTTGGCGTCCAGCCGGGCGACCTTGCGCTCGAGCCGCTCGATCGACCCGCGGATGGCGCGAAGGTGTTCGAGGACCAGGTTCTCGGGTTCGGCCATGGGAGGGGCTCCGTGCGGGGCCTCGACCCTAGAACAGCTCCGCCGGCATCGCCATGACGGCGTCGGACCCGGCGGAGATCCGGGCGAGCCGGGTGCCGGTCTCCGGCAGCACGCGCTCGACGTAGAACCGGCCGGTGGCGAGCCGGGCGTCGAGGCGCTCGGCGATGCCCTCGCCGGACCGCTTCTTCTCGGCCGTGGCCTTGGCGATCCGGCCCCACATGTAGCCCAGGGCGACGAGGCCCATCAGGTGCATGTAGTCGGTCGCCGCCGCGCCCGCATTGTCGGGCTTGGCCATGGCATTCTGCATCAGCCACATCGTCGCCTGCTGCAGGTGTCCGAGGCTCTTCATCAGGGGCGCGCAGAACACCTTGAGGCTCTCGTCCTCGGCGTTCTCCTTGCAGAAGCCCTCGACCTCGGCGAGGAAGCGCATCATCGCCCGGCCGCCGTCGCGCGGCAATTTCCGGCCGACGAGGTCCATCGCCTGGATGCCGTTGGCGCCCTCGTAGATCTGGGCGATGCGGGCGTCGCGCACGAATTGCGACATCCCCCATTCCTCGATGTAGCCGTGGCCGCCGAACATCTGCTGGGCATCGACCGCGTTGGCGAAGCCGCGGTCGGTCAGCACGCCCTTCACCACCGGGGTGAGCAGGCCCATGTGGTCCTCCGCCGCCTGGCGGGCGGCCGGATCCTCGGAGCGGTGGGCGATGTCGGCCTGGAGCGCGGTCCAGATCACCAGCGCACGGGCGGCCTCGTTGAAGGCCCGGATGTTGAGCAGCGTCCGGCGCACGTCCGGGTGGACGATGATCGGGTCGGCGGGCTTCTCGGGCGCCTTGGCGCCGGTGAGCGCCCGGCCCTGGAGACGGTCGCGGGCGTAGGCCACGGCGTTCTGGTAGGCGACCTCGGACTGGCCGAGCCCCTGGATACCGACGGCGAGGCGGGCCTCGTTCATCATCACGAACATCGCGTTGAGGCCGCGATTGGCCTCGCCGACGAGCCAGCCGGTGGCGCCGTCGTAGTTCATCACGCAGGTGGCGTTGCCGTGGATGCCCATCTTGTGCTCGATGGCGCCGCACGAAACGCCGTTGCGGGGCCCCACCGCCCCGTCGGGCCCGACCAGGAACTTCGGCACCACGAAGAGCGAGATGCCCTTCGTACCCGAAGGCGCGCCCTCGATCCGCGCCAGCACCAGGTGGATGATGTTCTCCGCCAAGTCGTGCTCGCCGGCCGAGATGAAGATCTTGGTGCCGGTGAGCGCATAGGAGCCGTCGCCGTTCGGGGCTGCCTTGGTCTTCAGCAGGCCGAGATCCGTGCCGCAATGCGGCTCGGTCAGGTTCATCGTGCCGGTCCAGGTGCCCTTGATCATCTTGGGCAGGTAGGTCCGCTTCTGCTCCTCGGAGCCGTGGACCAGCAGGGCCGCCATGGCTCCCTGCGTCAGGCCCGGATACATTCCGAGGGCGGTGTTGGCGCCGGAGACGAATTCCTGCATGACGCTGTTGAGGGTGTGGGGCAGGCCCTGGCCGCCATATTCCTCCGGCATCGACAGGCCCATCCAGCCGCCGCCCGCATAGGCGTCGTAGCCGGCCTTGAAGCCCTTGGGCGTCGTCACGCTCCCGTCCGGATGGCGGGTGCAGCCCTCGAGGTCACCGGCGCGGTTGAGCGGTGCCAGCACCTCCTCGCACAGCTTCGCGCCCTCGGCGATCACCGCCTCGACCACGTCGGGAGTCGCCTCGGCGAAGCCGGGCAGGTTGCTGTAGCGCGCGATCCCGAACACGTCGTTGAGGAGGAACAGCACGTCCTCCACCGGCGCCTTGTAGCTCGGCATGTTTCCCCCGCTCCCACGATCCGCCCCAGATCCGTCTGCGGCATATCCCGCGACGAGATAGTTCATATGTAAACTATCTGGGTACGAGCCGGCAAGGGGGATGCCGGCGCGCCGCCGGGCCCTGACCGTAATAAGGTTGACCGTTCCGATCCGGGCGGCGCCCGCCCCCGCAGGGCGCCGCCAGAACGGTTATCGCTCTTCGCCGCGGGCTTGTTGGGCCTCAGGCGCTCGCGACGGGCTTGCCGTATCCCCGCAGCGCCTCGAGCGCCCGCTCGATCTCCGCCTTCTGGTTTTCCAGATGGGTGATCTGCTCGGCGACCTGGGCCGGGGACAGGGCGAGCGTCGCGCCAGTGCCGGCCTCGGCGAGTTCGTCGCCGTCGACCATGGCAGCGATCTCGCGCAGGGTGAAGCCGAGTTCCTTGCCGCGCAGGATGGTGGCCAGGCGCGAACGGTCGTCCTCGGTGTAGAGCCGGGTCGTGCCACGGCGTTGGGGATGCAGGAGACCCTTCGCCTCATAGAAGCGCAGCGCCCGCAATGTTACCCCGAACTCCTCGGCAAGGTCGCCGATGGTGAGCGTTGCCGGAGCCGTCGAGCGGCCGGCCGGACGGCCCGCACGTGACGCCGATCCGCTGGAGCGGACGGACGCCCCCCTGCTGCTCTCGGTCTGCCGATCATAAGCCATGCCGATTCCCCCGTTGAGACACGCGCACTGTCCATGCCAGCGGCGCCTCGCGGACGCCCTGTGACACAAAGAAGGTCAAATGACCTACCTAAGGGAAAGGTAACGTCAACTTGAGCGTATGTTACTTACGGTAAAAAGCGTCTGGTTTCAATCTCTTGTGCCGGAAATCACATTACCGTTACGGCCGTAAGGGGTGGCACGGGAGGCGCCAAATGCCCGTCTGGCCGGTTGAAATTCACCTTCCGGTTGTGAACACAAATCGTCCATCATTCAGTTGCGCGTGCATCGATCGGCGGCACCGGCGGCGGGCGAACGGACGTAAGGTCGGCGCTTAACGGCTTGTTTACCGTGCCGCTCGAAAGTGCGGTCGGAAACCTCACGAGGCTGCTGCCGCTGACCTGATCTTCAGGGTCGCGCGGCGCGGGAGGTTTCTCCCGGTGACGAACCGGTGCCTGACCCGCGAGATCCTTCGGCCCCCTGCGCAGAGCCCGCTATGAGACGGACCGCTCCCACACTCGATGCTTTCGATCCGGAGCTGCGCGACGCTGCCCGCGAGGCTGCCCGCCGCGCCGGGTTGTCGGTCGACGAGTGGCTGGCCGAGGCGATCAGCGAGGGCTCAGCCCGCGCCGGCGTGCGACAGCAGACGCGCCGCGCCGCCGGTCCCCGTCGCGCGCGACATGATACCTTCCAGACGCAGGGCTTTCCGGATGTCGTGACCGAGAGCCGGCGGCCGGACCGAGGGCGGCCGCACGATGCGCCCCGGGCACAGCGTCCGCGCCACGGCGAGGGACCGGTTTCCGAGTCCGCTTCGCTGCAGGCCTCGCCGATCTCCGGGGCCCTGATTTCAGCCGCGCCCCTCCCCGCTGCCGCGCCGGCGGCGCACGCCGATTCCCGGCTGATCGAGGCGGTCGCGGCGATCGGCCGCCGCCTCGACGCGATCGACCGCCGCATCAGCGAGAGCCGCGAGGCTGCCGACGAGGCCGTCGCCAAGGTGGCGCAGGATCTCAAGGCGGCCCAGGGCTCGAAGGTGACGTCTGGCAAGGCGGCGCAGGGTGACCAGGCCCGTCTCGCCGAGCACGAGCCCATCCCGCATGAGGGCGCGGCGCGGCCGGCCGGCCGCCGCGCCCGGCCGGTGCCCAACAGCCTCGCTGCCGCCGTGGCGGAGATCCGCCAGCGCCAGCAGCAGCTCGATGACGGCCAACCCGAGGCGGACCAGGAAATCCTGGTCGACGGCCTGCGGCGGGACCTCGCCCGCGTCATGGAGACGGCCGAAGCCGCGGCCGACAAGCTCTCGCCGGTGATTGCCGGGCTGCAGGCCGAGACATCGCGCCTGCGCGAATCGATCGGCACGCTCGCGACGAGCGGCGATCTCATCACCCTCGAGCAGGCGGTCCGCACGCTGTCCGACGAGGTGCAGCGGGCCCGCGACCCGGCCGATCTCGTCGCCGTCGCCGGACCGATCGACCTGATGCGGGTCCAGGTCGGCCGCCTCGCCGAGGACGTGGCCGCCAACGTGCACGCCCGGGTGGCGCAGGACGTGGAACGCCTGGTGCAGCAGGTCGGCGGCGCCCTCGACGGGACCGCCGGGACCGACCGGGCCGGGCTCGCCGACCGTGACGCGATCGCCAAGCTGTTCAGTGAGCTCGAGGAGATCCGCGGCCGGCTCGCGGCGCTCGCCGAGCCCGCCCGGGTGCAGAACCTCGCGCGGTCGGTCGACGAGCTCACCGAGACCGTCACCCGGCTCGGCAACGGCATGCTCGACAGCCCGGCCCTGATGAACGAGCTGCGGCCGCTTCTGGAGGAGATCCGCGAGGGCGTTCGCGCCCCGGGTGCCGACGCCCCGGCCCTGGCGCAGGGCATCGCCGATCTCGACCGCAAGCTCGACGACCTCCGCGCCGAACGCCGCGAGCGGCCGGATGCCGCCGGCGACATCCTCGGCCGCATCGATGCCTTGTCGGCCAAGGTCGATCAGGTCGCGGCGGTCAGCACCGTCGGCGACGTGATGGACCGGCTGGAGCAGATCGGCGAGGCCCTGCGCCAGCCGGCGCTGCCGAGCAGCGACCTCGCCTCGATCCACGGCATGCTGCGCAGCCTCGCCGACAAGCTCGACCGCGTCGGGCAGGGGGCGGGCGGCGAAACCCTCGACGGCCTCGAGCGCCAGGTCCTGGCGCTGGCGAGCCGCATCGACACCCGCGGCAGCGATCCGGCCCTGGCGGGCCTGGAACGCACCATGGGCGACCTTCTGGCCCAGGTCGCGCTCCTGCGCGACGAGGCGCCGATCCAGGCCGCGGCGGAGCGTGCCGCCCGGAGCGTCGCCGATTCGATCGGGGCCGAGCGCAAGGGCGGGGAATCCGAGGGCCTGGGCGGGCTGCAGGCCGTCCTGGCCGACATGCGCGCGCAGCAGGCGGCTTCCGACAAGCGCCTTCAGGCGACCATGGAGGGCGTGCATTCCGCCCTCGAGCAGTTGGTCGCCCGGCTGACCCATCTCGACGGCGACCGTCGGGG
>JAEWKL010000879.1 GCA_023386115.1 Pseudomonadota bacterium | reverse complement strand
GGTCAGCGCACCCCGCCTGCCGGCAGCACGCCGGTCGGGGCGGGGACGCGGCGCATCCGCTCGCGGTGGGCGGTGTAGAGGCCGCTGCCGCAGATCACCAGCACGCCGAGGCCCATATAGGCGTCCGGCACCGTGCCGAAGAACAGGAAGCCGAGCAGGCCCGCCCAGATGATCTGGCTGTAGGAGAACGGCACCAGGGTCGAGGCCGGGGCGTGGCGGTAGGCGATGGTGACGATCCAGTGCCCGGCGGTCGAGATGAAGCCGATCGCGGCACCGATCGCGACCTGGGTCAGGTTCGGGGTCTCCCAGACGAAGGGCACGATGGCCGACAGGATCACGAAGCCGACGATCGCCGACCAGGTCATGGTGGTCTGCGGCGCGTCGTAGCCGTTGATCTTGCGGGTCACCACCAGGGCGGCGGCCCAGAACAAAGCGGAGACGATCGGCAGCAGGGCGGCGGTCTGGAACGCGCTGGTGCCCGGCCGCACGATGATCAGCACGCCCAGGAGGCCGACGAAGGCAGCGGCCCAGCGCCGGGCGCCGACCTTCTCGCCGAGCACCGGAATCGACAGGGCGGTGACGAAGATCGGCGACACGAAGGCGATCGCCGTGATCTCGGCGACCGGCAGGGTGCGCAGGCCGGCCAGGAACAGCAGGGAGGAGCCGACGAGGGCGATGCCGCGCAAAACCTGCAGGCCCGGCCGCGCGCTGCGGAACGGCGAGGCGCCGCGCTTGAGATGCGCCCGCACCCCGGCCGCGGCCAGCATCACCGCGAGGAAGCCGACATAGCGCAGCCACGCCACCTCGATCCCGGCGAGCTGCCCGGTGAGGTACTTGGCGGTGGCGTCGGAGCTCGACAGGAACACGGTGGAGACCACCACCAGCACGATGCCGCGCAGCGGCTGGTCGCCGAGCAGGGTCGGCAGGACCGGGCGGGTGGAGGGGGCGGCGACGGGGAGTGTCAGGGAGGCCACGGGGCTAACGGCGGATGCGGATGAGGGATCTCATCTGTAGCACTGCCCCGCTCAGCTCAGCCGTGCCGATTGCGCGCCGCGGCCATGCTGTCCGATCAGCCCTAGTTAAGGCGCGCTTTACCCGATCGTGTCGGTGCGACGGCGACTTGCGACATCGCTGCCATCATCCTGCCGCAAGCGTTACGGGTGTATCCTGAAAGACTCGTGAACGAATTTCGTCTTCGCCGGAACCCGGTCCGGCCTTGCGTGTTGTTTCGCCCGCGCAAGGTTAAAAACCGCTGCGCGGGCGAGGAGGCTCAGCAGCAGCGGAAGCCGCCGCGGCCGCCGACGCCGAACCGGGCGTTCTGGCGCTCGCGGAAGAACTCCGTCGGGGTCATCGGCTGCTGGTCGGGGTGGGTCTTGCGGATATGGGCGACGTAGGTGTCGTAGTTGCCCTGGCCGACCATCAGCCGCGCGCCGTCGCAGACGCAGCGCGTCAGGGTCGCCCAGCGCTCCCGCAAGGTGTCCGCCGAACCCATCGGCTCACTCCGCCGCCGCCGGCATCGCCCGCGGATCCGCCTCGACGGCGGTCCAGCGGTCGGTGCGGTAGGCCTTGAGGCAGGCCTGGACGCCGAAGGCGATGATCGCCACCACGACGCCGACGAAGACCAGCGCCAGCACCGCGTCGACGCGGTCGTTGACGATGATCTGGCTCATCTGGTCGGCGTTCTTGGCCGGCGCCAGCACCTTGCCCTCGGCGAGCGCGGTGGCGTAGCGGTCGGCATGGGCCAGGAAGCCCACCCGCGGATCGGCGGAAAACACCTTCTGGAGGCCGGCCGTCAGGGTGCAGGCGACGAGCCAGAGGGTCGGCACGATGGTGACGAGGGCGTAGCGCTCCCGCTTCATCTTGAAGATGACCACGGTGCAGAGCGTGAGCGCGATCGCCGCCAGCATCTGGTTCGAGATGCCGAAGAGCGGCCACAGGGTGTTCACGCCGCCGAGCGGGTCGGTCACGCCCTGGTAGAGGAAGAAGCCCCAGGCCGCGACGCAGAGGCCCGTCGCCACGATGCTCGGACCCCAGGACGCGGTGTCCTTGAAGGCCGGAACCGCGACGCCGATCAGGTCCTGGAGCATGAAGCGCCCGGCTCTCGTCCCGGCATCGACGGCGGTGAGGATGAACAACGCCTCGAACAGGATGGCGAAGTGGTACCAGAACGCCATCATCGCCTTGCCGCCGATGACGTTCGAGATGATGTGGGCCATGCCGACCGCCAGCGTCGGCGCGCCGCCGGCCCGCGAGATCACGGTATGCTCGCCGACATCCGCCGCGGTCTGCTTGATGGTGTCGGCGGTGATCGGGAAGCCCATGGCGGTGACCGCCGCGGACGCACTCTCGGGCGTCGTGCCGATCACGGCGCCGGGCGAGTTCATGGTGAAGTACACGCCCGGATCGATGACGGTGGCGGCGACGAGCGCCATCACGGCGACGAACGATTCCATCAGCATGCCGCCATAGCCGATGAAGCGGGCATTGACCTCGTTGTCGATCAGCTTCGGCGTCGTGCCCGAGGAGATCAGGCTGTGGAAGCCCGAGACCGCGCCGCACGCGATGGTGATGAACAGGAACGGGAACAGCGAGCCCGACCAGACCGGCCCGGTGCCGTCGACGAACTTCGTCACCGCCGGCATCTGGAGATGCGGCGCCAGCACCAGGATGCCGAGCGCGAGGCCGACGATCGTGCCGATCTTGAGGAAGGTCGAGAGGTAGTCGCGCGGCGCCAGGAGCAGCCAGACCGGCAGGATCGAGGCGACGAAACCGTAAGCAATCAGCATCCAGCACAGCTGCGTGCCGGTGAAGGTGAACATCGCAGCCAGCGTCGAGTCGTTGGCGACATTCTGGCCGAAGAGGATCGCGGCCATCAGCAGCACGAAGCCGAGGATCGAGACCTCGCCGATGCGCCCCGGACGGATCCAGCGCGAGTAGACGCCCATCAGCAGCGCGATCGGGATCGTCGCCATCACCGTGAAGGTGCCCCACGGGCTCTCGGCGAGCGCCTTGACGACGATCAGCGCCAGCACCGCCAGGATGATGACCATGATCAGGAAGGCGCCGAACAACGCGACGATTCCCGGGATCGTGCCGAGCTCGGCGCGGATCAGCTCGCCGAGCGAACGGCCGTCGCGGCGCATCGAGACGAACAGCACCATGAAGTCCTGCACGGCGCCGGCCAGCACCACGCCGGCGAGGATCCAGAGCAGGCCCGGCAGGTAGCCCATCTGCGCGGCCAGCACCGGGCCGACCAGCGGGCCGGCGCCCGCGATCGCCGCGAAGTGGTGGCCGAACAGGACGTACTTGTCGGTCGGGACGTAATCGAGCCCATCATTGTGGCGCACGGCCGGGGTCTGGCGGGCCGGGTCGAGCCGCATGATGCGGTCGGCGATATAGAGCGAGTAGTAGCGGTAGGCGATCACGTAGACCGAGACCGCCGCGATGACGATCCAGAGGGCGTTGATGCTCTCGCCGCGCTGCGTCGCCACCACGGCGAGGGCGGCGGCTCCGAGCGCGCCCACGAGGGCCCAGGGTCCGTGCTTCCGGACGGCAGTCATAGGGGTTTCCTCCCGGCTCCGCCGCCGGGCTGGAACACAGGCTTCGGCGGCTTCTTCGACTTTCGGGTAACGGAAACGCCGGGGGCTGCCAATGCGGCGGCCAGTCAGGGGCGCCGGGGGAGAATTAGACTTTCGTCGTAAGGATGGATGAGTGAAGGTTCAAGCACGTGACGGAAAGCTCTGACACCCTCCGGGTCATTCCGGGGCCGCGCAGCCGAGCCCGGAATCCCGGACCGCAGGTGTCATCGGATCGAAACGAAGCAGACTGCTCCTTCAGGTCCCACCTGCGGCTCTGGATTCCGGGCTCTCGCCTGCGGCGAGACCCGGAATGATGCCGTGGAGGGGACATCGTGCTGTTCTAAGACTGACGATGCTTGAAATTAACGTGTGACAACGTCCGTCAGCTCGACGGCAACCCCGCCAGGATGTGATCGTAATCCAGGTTCGCCGTCTCAATCACGATCTGCGTCCGGCTGATGACCCCGAGCTTGCGCAGGATCTCCGAGACGTGGGCCTTGACGGTCGAGTCGCCGACGCCGAGCTCGTGGGCGATCTGCTTGTTGAGCTTGCCCTGGCGGATCATCAGCAGCACCCGGACCTGCTGCGGGGTCAGTTCGGCGATGCGCTCGGCGATCGGCGCCTTGCCGGGCTTTCGGCCCGGAGCCTCCGCCGGGCCGGAGAGGCCTTCGGGCACGAACACCGCGCCGTTGAGCACGTCGGTGATGGCGCGGATCAGCACCGGCTTGCCGGCGGCCTTGGGCACGAAGCCGGCGGCGCCGTGGGCCAGCGCCTCGCGCACGATGCGCGGGTCGTCGAGGCCCGACACGACCAGCACCGGAATGCGCGGGAAGCGGGTGCGGATGGCGATCAGCCCGTCGAAGCCGTTGACGCCCTGCATGGTGAGGTCGAGCAGCGTCAGGTCGATCGAGCGGCCGCGGGACAGGGCCGCGCAGGCGCTCTCGATGCCGTCCGCCTCCTCGACCTCGGCGGCCGGGAAGGCGAGGCGGACCGCGCTGCTCAGGGCGTCGCGGAACAACGGATGATCGTCGACGATGATCAGGTGCATGTCCGACCCCTCCGCGACGGGCGTCGGCGCCCCGTCCGGCCGTGGAAGAGACACCCCAGGGGCCGGACCGGTCAATCCCACCATCGCAGCGGATCATCCTCTCGCAAGCGCATGGCCCCGAGGCCCGCGCACTCGTCAATCGAGCACAGCAACGTCGCCGCACCCGAAAGTCGAAGAGAGAGTTAACACGCGGCTGTCTCAGCAGCTACCATGCTTTGGTATGGATCCACGGCGAACAGACCGATCCCTGCACATTGGTCCAATGGTGGCTGGCGGGGCGCCAGTCCTATCGTCATGCGGCCTCGGCGGCCGAAGGATCTCCTGACCGCGGAGCGGGTGGGAGCGGAG
>JAEWKL010000877.1 GCA_023386115.1 Pseudomonadota bacterium | reverse complement strand
TGGCCTCGGTGGCGAGCACCTTCTTGGCCTCGTTTATCTCCTGGCCGCCGCGCGCCTCGAGCCGGGCGCCCTCGTCGAGCGGCATCAGGGTGAACAGGCGCAGGAAGCGGCCGACATCGGCGTCCTCGGTGTTGCGCCAGAACTGCCAGTACGCGTACGGGCTCAGCATGTCCGGGTTGAGCCAGACCGCGCCGGACGCCGTCTTGCCCATCTTGGCGCCGGACGCGGTGGTCATCAGCGGGCAGGTCAGGGCGTGGAGCTGCGGCGTGCCGAGGCGCCGGCCGAGATCGATGCCGGTGACGATGTTGCCCCACTGGTCCGAGCCGCCCATCTGCAGCGTCACACCGTAGCGGCGGTTCAGCTCGACGAAGTCGTAGGCCTGCAGGATCATGTAGTTGAATTCCAGGAACGACAGCTCCTGGTCGCGCTCCAGCCGCAGCCGCACGCTGTCCATCGACAGCATCCGGTTGACCGAGAAGTGCCGGCCGATCTCGCGCAGCATCTCGATGTAGTTGAGCGTGGTCAGCCACTCGGCGTTGTCGGCCATCAGCGCGGCATGGGTGCCGGCCCCGAAATCGAGGAAGCGCGAGAAGGTCTTGCCGATCTCGAGCTTGTTGGCCTCGATCTGGTCCAGCGTCAGGATCTTGCGGCTCTCGTCGCGGCCCGAGGGGTCGCCGACGCGGGTGGTGCCGCCGCCCATCAGGGCCACCGGCTTGCCGCCGGTCGCCTGGAGCCAGTGCAGCATCATGATCGAGAGCAGATGCCCGATATGCAGTGACGGGGCCGTGCAATCATAGCCGACATAGGCCGTCAGCCGGCCCTCGCGGGCGGCCTCGTCCACGCCCGAAAAGTCGGAGCATTGGTGGACGTAGCCGCGCTCCAGGAGGACGCGGAGGAAGTCGGAACGCGGCGCGAAGTCGGTGGGCGCGGCCATGGAACTCTCGATCAGTCTCGCGGGTGGGCGACAGCGCGACAGCGCGGCGCCGCCATGCTAGCTCCGTCGGATTCGGAACGGGTCGGCTCATAGCAAAGCCGGCCCCGAAAGGCACGGGGGCGATTCGGAATGGCGATGCGGCGCGCGATCGGGCTGATGAGCGGCACCTCCCTCGATGGCGTCGACGTCGCGCTGATCGAGACCGACGGCGAGACGATCCGGGTCGAGCGCAGCCATAACGGCTATCTCGAGCCGCTGGGGCCCACCGGCTACCGCGCCTATTCGGACGACGACCGGGCGCTGTTGCGCCAGGCGCTCATCGACGCCGAGGCCGTGACCGAGCGCAGCGAGCGCCCGGGCTGCCTGCCGGAGGCGGAAGACCTGGTGACCCGCCTCCACGCCGAGGCGGTCGAGAATTTTCTGGCCGAGAACGGCTTGAGCGCCGCCGATATCGACGTGATCGGCTTCCACGGCCAGACCGTGGTGCACCGGCCCGACCAGAAGATGAGCGTGCAGATCGGCGACGGGCACGCCTTGAGCCGCCGCCTCGGCATCAAGGTGGTGTCGGACCTGCGCAACGCCGATATCGAGGCCGGCGGGCAGGGGGCGCCGCTGGTGCCGGTCTTCCACCGCGCGCTCGCCCAGGCCTCGGGCTTCGCCGACAGCCTCGGCATCCTCAATATCGGGGGCGTGGCCAACGCGACGCTGATCGCCCGGGACGGAACGATCCTCGCCTTCGATACCGGCCCGGGCAACGCGCTGATCGACGACTGGATGCGGGAGCGCACCGGCCACGCGCTCGACGACAACGGCCGCACCGCCGCCCGCGGCCGGCCCGACGAGCCGCTGCTGGCCTGGCTGCTGATCCACCCGTTCTTCTCGCGCAAGCCGCCCAAGTCCCTCGACCGGAACTGGTTCTCGCACAAGCTCGCCGGCCAGCTCTCGACCGAGGATGGTGCGGCGACGCTCACCGCCTTCACGGCCCGGGCCGTCGCCCGCGCCCTCGACCACGCCTCCGACCCGCCGACCCGCTGGATCGTCGCCGGCGGCGGGGCCCGCAACGGCGAGTTGCTGCGCCAGCTCAACTACTATCTGCGCGCCGAGATCACGACGGCGGACGCCATCGGCTGGTCCTCCGCCTTCCTGGAAGCCCAGGCCTTCGCGTATCTGGCGGTGCGGTCGCTGGAAGGCCTGCCGATCACCTTCCCGTCGACGACGGGCGTGAGCCAGGCG
Source organism: Pseudomonadota bacterium (assembly GCA_023386115.1). GTDB lineage: Bacteria > Pseudomonadota > Alphaproteobacteria > Rhizobiales > Beijerinckiaceae > Methylobacterium. The sequence goes on along the minus strand of JAEWKL010000877.1, from coordinate 3,483 downwards.
ATCACCGGCGGGGTGCTGGCGCGTCCGGAAGCGTGAGGATCTCCGCGGCAGGCTGCCTCACCGCGACGGCACCCATTGCCGCGACAATGCGTAGAGCCGGTGCCCGAACGACCACGTCCGCAGGAAGCGCCGCGCGTAGCGCACCGGATCGTCGGCGAGGCGGCAATGGCGCCGCAGGATATCGCGCGCCGCCTCGGCATCGCCGCTGTCGAGCAGCTGGCGGGCATATTCGAGCATCAGGAAGTTGCGGTAGCGGCCGGCGGAGCGAACGAGGTGGGGCGGGACCGTGCCGTGGCGCAGGAGGGCGGTGAGCGTCCGGTCGAAGGGCGGCGGCAGCGGGCGCCGGCGCAGCTGCCCCGCGAGCACGCTGCTCGGATGGCCGTCGCGGTAGACGGCCGTCGGCTCGGCGACGTAGCGGAACGATCCCTCGAAGGCGAGGCGGCACCAGGTGTCGGTGTCCTCGCCCATCACGGCGCCGACCGGGAAGAGGCCGGCCCGGATCAGCGCGGCCTTTTCCACCAGGAGGCTGCTCGGATGCACGGCATAGGGATAGGTCGCGAGCACGAAGGCGAAGACGTCGTCGACGCGCTGGTCCGGCACGTCGGTCCTCATCACCGGCGCGTAGCGGCTGGCCAGCAGGTGATTGGCGAAGACCGCGACCGCATCCCCCCGGGAGGCCGCCGCCATCAGGTTCTCGAGGTGCCGCCCGGCCCAGATATCGTCGGCGTCGAGGAAGGCGATCCAGTCGCTCCGCGCCGCGGCGACGCCGCGGTTGCGTGCCGCCGAGGAGCCGGCATTGGCCTGGCGGATCAGGCGGATCCGGGGATCCTGGAGCGCCCCGACGATGTCGCCGCCGCCATCGGTCGAGCCGTCATCGACGACGATCAGCTCGAAGTGCGGGAAGGTCTGCCGGAGCACCGCCTCGACGGTCTCACCGATCACGTCCGCCTTCTGGAACAGCGGGATCACGACGGAGACGGCGGGAGAGGGAGAGGAGGCCATGGCGGGATTCCCGGCTGGGGCGCGAGAGGCTGCGCCGCGTCCGGCTCCTGATTAGCAGGCAGGCCCGTACGGGAGAGCCGCACCTTCCGGCCACCGGCCACCGGCCGTAAGGGCGAGAGGGGCTACGGCGAAGGGTGGAGGCGAGCCGCGCCGGAGCAACCGCGCCCCTGACAGAATCACTGCGCGGCGCGGCCTGTCGAGATCGGGCCTCGGCGGCGGAGTTCAAGCCCGGTGGCCACGCGTTGGGATCCTGGGACAAGAGATTGGGACGCTGCGGCGTTTCCCGGGTCCGGCATCCATGTTTGAACTAACGCCATCGCCCACCTGCATCGGCACACGGACCATGTCGAAGAAGAGCTTCTCCCCGATCCCGGCTTGGCTGCGCCGGCGCGGCTATTCCCCGCGCGCGAAGCTGGCGATCGCCTCCGCGGTCGAGCGTTCGGCCGCCCGCCGGCGCGAGGCTGCGGAGCCGGAGAGTCGCTGCCAGATCATTCCGTTCCCCAAGCGTCCGCTGCCGCCGATCCCGCGCGACGCGCTCGGCGCCGCCTGATCCCGATCGACCGGGCGAGGGCGGCTCGTTTCCGGGTCGCCCGGCCGTCAGCCGCGGAGGGCTTGCCTCACGCGGGCTTGCCCGCCAGCAGGTCGCGCAGCGTCGTGATGGTCGACGCGTCGGCCACCCCGTCGACCCGGGCCGGCCGGAAATGGCGCTGGAACGCGGTGACCACCGCCTTCGTCCGGGCGTCGAAGGTGCCGCTCACCGGAACGTCGTAGCCGTAGAGCGCGAACATCGATTGCAGCGCCTCGATCGGCTGGCCGGCATCGCCTTCGGAAAAGAAGCGTCCGTCGCGGATCGGGGCCGGCGGCACCCAGTGGCCGATGCCGTCCCGGTGCAGGGACCCCCAGGGAAAGCTCTCGCCCGGATCGATCTTGCGCTCGGGTGCGATGTCGGAGTGAGCCAGCACCCGGTCGGCCCGAATCGGCCAGCGCCCCAGGATATCGCGGCAGAGCGCCGTGACGGCCGCCAGCTGCGCCTCCGGATAGGGCGCGAGGCTGCCATCCTCGGCGTGTCCCGGATGCGCGATCTCGATCCCGATCGAGCGCGAATTCGTAGTCCGCACCCCCTCCCAGGCCGAAACGCCTGCGTGCCAGGCCCGGCGCGCCTCCGGCACCATCTGCACCACCCGGCCCTCCTCGAAGATGAGGTAGTGCGCGGAGACCTTGGCGAGCGGGTTGCAGAGCCGCAGCAACGCCTCGGAGGCGCTCGCCATGCCGGTATAGTGCAGGACCAACGCGTCGACCGGCAGGGTCCTCTCGTCGTGGTTGGGGGAGGGCACCACCTGGGTGGCGACCGGGCTGTCAGGGGTGAGGCTCATGCGGGGCGGGGCTCTTTGCGGGGGCGACGCTCTTGCGGGGGCGAGGCACGTCAGCTCAGGCGCCGCTCGGCGGCGATGCGGTCATAGGCGGCGTTGATGGCGGCGAGCCGCCGTGTCGCGATGGCGACCGCGGCCGGCGGCAAACCGCGGGCGATCGCCCGGTCGGGATGGTTCTCGGAGACGAGCGCCCGATAGCGCGCCTTCAGCTCGGACTCGGAGAGGGAGCGGGCGACGCCCAGCACCTCGTAGGGATCGTCGGCGAGGCGCAGGTGCCGGGCGGTGATGGCGGCGAAGCGCGCCTCGTCGAAACCGAAGATCGCCGCCACCTCGGCGAGGTAGTGTGCCTCGCTCTCGTGGATCGCGCCGTCCGCCTTGGCGATGTGGAACAGGCCGTCGAGCACGTCCTCGAGCAGGGCCGGGTCATCGTGAAACGTGTCGGCGACCTGGCGCGCGTAGCCCTCGAAGCCGCTGCTGGTGCGCTTGGCGAGATCGAACAGGCGCTCGATTCCGGCGCGCTCGTCGTCGGGCACCTGCACGATATCGGCGAAGGCCGCGACCTCGGAGGGCGTCACCACCCCGTCCGATTTCGCCATCTTGGCGGCGAGCGCGACGAGCCCCGTGGTGAACACCACTTCGCGGGGGGTGGGCCCGAACAGCGAACCCTCGCGGTCGAGGAGGAAGTGGCCCGCCACCGCGCCGATCAGGGCGCCGAGCGGACCGCCGGCGGCGAGCCCGATACCCGCACCGCCGAGCTTGCCCCACACGCCCTGGGTCACGCTTGCCTCCGGATCTCGGGGCAGAGCACGGCAAACCGGGGCAGCGGTCTTAGGTTCCGGCAGGCCAGCTTCCGGCGGGCCGAGGTTTTTCGGGAAGGCAAGGGCGTCGTCGCGGGCGTCATGGCGCCCTTGTAGCGCCCCCGAGGCGCCCGCGGAATGCGGTAGCGCACCCGGCGGCTGGCCGGGTGCGCTCAGGCGAGGCCGATCAGCGGCAGTAGACGTTGCCGTAGGGATCGCGGTAGGTGCCGTAGGGGCACTGGGGCGCAGTGGCCGCGCCGACCACGGCGCCGCCGGCCGCGCCGATCAGGCCGCCCGCGAGGGCGCCGCTGGCC
>JAEWKL010000874.1 GCA_023386115.1 Pseudomonadota bacterium | reverse complement strand
GCCCGGTGAAGCCCGCGGCGATGGCCGCGATCATCGTGCGCTGCTCGCCGCTCAGCTCGGCGAACTTCAGCTCGGGATGTCCGATCAGCGCGCCGCCGAAGATCTCCTGCAGCATCGGCGAGGCCATGCCGATCACGCCGATGCCGGCGCTGACGTTCAACGTCAGCACCAGCCAGATCAGCCAGAACTGCCTGGTCTTGTGGGCGTCCTTCAGATGGACGTTGTGCTGGGTGATCATCGCCTTCTTGCTTTGATCGGGCGGCGTCCAGCCTTCGGGCTGCCAGCCGGCCGGCGGCACGCGATAGCCGAAGGCGCCACCGATCATGAACACGAAGTAGATCACGGCCATGGCGACGAAGGTCTGCCATACGCCGTTGGTATCGGGCGTGCGAAAGGCGTTCATCAGCAGGTTGGCAAGCGGTGCGCCAATCATGGCGCCGCCGCCGAAGCCCATGATCGCCATGCCGGTCGCCATGCCGCGCCGGTCCGGAAACCACTTCACCAGGGTCGAGACCGGCGAGATGTAGCCGAGCCCGAGGCCCACGCCGCCGATCAATCCCATGCCGAGCCAGATCAGCCAGAGCTGGTGGAGGAAGACGCCGAGCGCCCCGATCAGGAAGCCGCCGCTCCAGCACAGGGCCGCGGCGAGGCCGGCCTTGCGTGGCCCGGCGCGCTCGAGCCAGCCGCCGAACAGGGCCGCCGAGAGGCCCAGCATCACGATGCCGATCGAGAAGACCAGGACGAGGTCGCTGACGCGCCAGTCGCAGGTCGTGGTGACGAGGGCGGTCAGGAGGCTCATGTCGGGGCAGGCGGCCGGGGCCGGCTTGCCGACGCTCAGCGCCCGCGACAGCGGCAGCCAGAACACCGAAAGCCCATAGGACATGCCGATGCAGAGATGGATCGCGAGCGCGGCCGGCGGGACGAGCCAGCGGTTGAAGCCGGCGCGCGCGACGATGCGCTCGCGGGTCAGGATGCCGGATGCGGATGCTCCGCTCACGGGTTGATCGACGACGCGTGCGTCCACGCCTATCCTCCTGGTTCCGGTCCCTCGGCCCCGGTCCTTGCCGGCCGGTTCACCGGCCACGTTCTACGCCCCGGCCTTCATCCATGGGAGTCGCTGCGCCGGCGAATTCAACCTGCGCGCGTCGTCAATTTGGAGCATGGCAGTCTGCCGCACCCTCGCGGCGATCGGGGCGGCCCGTTACCGCCTGACCCTGAGCCCGCTCGCGACGGCACCGGTCAGCGCCAGCGCGCTCGCCAGCCACAGCACCGTCACGGTGCCGCCGGTGTGGAGATAGCCGAAGATCACCGCCACCATGGCGGCGCCGAGGGACTGGCCCAGGAGCCGGGCGGTCGATTGCATGCCGCTCGCCCCGCCGCTGCGCTCCCGCGGCGCGCTGGTGATAATGACCTTGTTGTTGGGCGACTGGAACAGCCCGAAGCCGAGGCCGCACAGCGTCAGCCGCAGGGCAATGGCCAGCGGCGAGGCGTCCGGGGAGACGCTCGCCATCAGGGCGAGGCCCGCCGACAGGGCGACGAGGCCGATGCCGCCGAGCAGCCCCGGCGGGTAGCGGTCGGCCAGCCGTCCGGCAAAGGGGGCGATCACCGCGATGGCGATCGGCCAGGGCGTCATCAGCACCCCGGTCTGGGTGCTCGAGAGGTGGAGCATGTCCTGGAAGTAGAACGGCAGCGCCACGTAGGCCATCATCTGGGCCGAGAACGAGCAGACCGAGCTCACCATCGACAGCGCGAAGACCGGGATGCGCAGGAGGTCGATCGGCAGGAGCGGCGCCGGCAGGCGGGCCTGCATCCACACGAAGGCGGTGCCGATGACAGCCGCCCCGGCGAGCAGGCCGAGCGCCGTGCCGCTCCGGCCCGGATCGCCGAGCCCGTCGACGCCGGTGATCAGCAGGCAGAAGAACAGCGCGTTGAGGAGCGCGCTCAAGGCGTCGAAGCGGGCGCCGCTGCGGGGCGTCACCGGCAGCATCCGGGTGGCGAGCGTCAGCGCCGCGAGGCCGAGCGGCACGTTGACGAGGAAGAGCCACTGCCAGCTCGCCACCGACAGCACCGCCGCCGCCACGCTCGGGCCCGCCGCCGAGGCGATCGCCACGATCAGCGCCATGGTGCCGACGCCGCGCCCGATCATCCGGTGCGGATAGATGAAGCGCACGAGCGCGATGTTGACGCTCATGATCCCGGCCGCGCCGAGACCCTGGACGATGCGGGCCGCGACCAGCATCGGCAGCGAGCCGGCGAGCGCGCAGGCCAGCGACGCGGCGGAGAACAGCGCGAGGCCGGTGCAGTAGACCCGCTTGTAGCCGAGGATGTCGCCCAGCGACGCGAGCGGCAGCAGAGCCGCGGTGACGGCGAGCTGGTAGCCGTTGGTGACGAAGATCGCGGCGCCGGGGCTGACCTGCAGGTCCCGGGCCATCACCGGCAGGGCGACGTTGACGATGGCGCCGTCGAGCACCGCCATCGACATGGCGATGCCGATCGCCAGCATCGCCCACAGCCTCTCCCGGGTCGGCAGGCCGTCGGCCCCCTCCGCCGCCACCGGCCTTGCCGCTCCCGCCATCTGGTCCGCGCTCCTCAACCCGCACTCGTTCCCGGAGGCGTAGCCCAAAGCCGCGACCGCGACACCTGCCCGCGGCCTCATCCCGGCCCTGCGTGGAGGGCGGAAATGGTTCGGCCGCCGGCCCCCGTGAAAGAGTGTTGACAGGCCGGCCGAGCGGCGTAAGGAGCCCTTCGTGGCCCGGGCGGCGTCTGCGCGCTCCGCCACCTCATCCAGGAACCATCACCCCCATGCCGAGCGACAGTCACAGTCGATCGACCGCGCCGTTCGCGCCGGCCGCTTCTCGCAGGGACGCCTGACCGGGCGCTCTCTCGGGGGCGTCGGCCGCGCGGACGGCCAGCCCCCGAGAGGTGCATCATGACCGTCACCATCCTCCCCGTCGCGCCGAAGGGCGCCGCTGCCGTCCGCCCGCCGGCTCCTGTCGCGAAGTTCGTCTTGCGCGCCACCTGGTCCCTCGATCTGGAGACCGGCCGGCCGGTCTGCCGCTGGAGCGCGGAGGGCGAGGGAGGCGATACCCCGACCTGCTTCCCGTTTCCGCTTCTCCAGGCGGCGGGAGCCGCCGCACGGGACGCGTGAACCCTCCCCCCCCCCTTCTGCGGGGGAGGGTGCCCTACGGCGAGTGCGAAGCACTCGTGCGTGGGGCGGGAGAGGGGCAGCGCGACGCCGATCCAGCCTGTGCCCTTCATTCCGGGCGCGACC
>JAEWKL010000850.1 GCA_023386115.1 Pseudomonadota bacterium | reverse complement strand
CCGTGTAGTAGTCGGCGATCGAGATCGCCTCGTTATGCGTCACCAGGAAGCCGAACTGCGCCTGCGCGGTCGGGGTCCAGGAGCGTACCCGGGTGTCGGCCCCGGGCTGGAGCAGGTAGATCGCCGGCGCGTCGTTCGGGAGCGTGCGGCCGTTCTCGGGCATCCAGGTCTCGTGGGTGCCCCAGCCCAGCTCGGCCGGCTGGTTGCCCTCGGAGACGAAGCCCTCGACCGACCAGGTGTTGACGAAGACGCCCTGCGGCTTCTCCGACTTGGCGCGCTGGGTGTCGCGCTCGGCGATGTGGATGCCCTTGACGCCGGTCTCGCGCATCAGCGCGGCCCAGTCCTCGCGGGTCTTCGGCTCGGGCGTCTGCAGGCCGAGATCGGCCGCGACGTTGAGGAGCGCCTGCTTCACGAACCACGACACCATGCCGGGATTGGCACCGCAGCACGACACCGCGGTCGGGCCGCCGGGCTTGCGGCGGCGGGCGTCGAGGATCTGCTCGCGGAGCGCATAGTTGGTGCGGTCGGCGGGGCCGGCGTTCTTGTCGAAGTAGAAGCCCGGCCATGGCTCGGCCACGGTGTCGATGTAGAGCGCGCCGATCTCGCGGCACAGCTCCATGATGTCCCGCGACGAGGTGTCGACCGAGAGGTTGACGCAGAAGCCCTGGCCGCCGCCCTCGGTGAGGAGGGGCGTCAGAACCTCGCGATAATTGTCCTTGGTCAGCGCCACCTGCGCGAAGCGCAGGCCGTGCTTGTCGGCGAGCGCCTTGTGGGCGTCCGACGGCTCCACCACCGTGAACCGGGCCTTGTCGTAGGTGAAATGGCGCTCGATCAGGGGCAGGGTGCCCCGGCCGATCGAGCCGAAGCCGATCATCACGATGGGGCCGCTGATGCGGCCGTGGACGGGCCAGTCGGTCATGGCGCTCAAGGTCTCCGGATAGTGTTCGCTGTGTGCCCCGCCTGCGGGGACAACGCCCCCGAGCCGGTCGGCTCGCCTAGCAGGCCAGCATGACGCGCGGGCGACGGGGCAGGCGACCGGGTGATTGACGCGTCGGGTCCGCCGGGTCAACCCCGGTCAACCCGTTGCTCCGCCACGCGCAAGCGTAACCGCCAGGTTAACGGCGGCGCCTGGCTCGGCATGCCGGAATCGCATGGCGCCGCTGCATCGGCGACGCTTGTGTGCGGCGCGGTAGCGCCCATATTGCATCGCAACAAGAACAACGGAAACGCCCGCGCGCAATCTCACAGGAGATCCCTATGCTCGCGGTCATCACTCACTCGCTCATCACCCCCGCCGAGGAGCGCTCCGACATGGAGCCCGGCATCCTGACCCTCGTCAGCCGCATCGTCCATGCGGTCCACGCCGCCAACCAGCGCCGCCAGGAGCAGCGCATCGGCGAGTTCGTGGAGACCCGCGGCGGCCGCATCACCGACGATCTCGAGCGCCAGATCGGTCAGTACTTCTGCTGATCGCTCCGCCCCGGTGCGCCGGGGCGACGCACTCGGATATCCAAGCAGGCGCCAGGGGCGAGACAAACGCCCCTCGGGCGCCTTCTTGGCGTTCGGGAGTATCGCGCGCGCTTGGTCGCCGAATCCGGTGGCGGTGGAGAATCTGTCTGACGCAGTGTCCCTGCTTGTCCCACCCGCGACCTCGGGATGAGGCCGCGAGAGGGAAAGAAAGGGCTCGCAATGTCGGCCCTGCGAACGAAAAACATTACTCGACCCGCCCCAGGATCACCTTCCGCTCCGCCACCGCCTCCGGGCCGACCGTGTAGGCCGCCAGGATTTCCGCCTCCGCCCGCGCGGCCGCCGCCTCGCTGCGGGCATGCACCACCGCGAGGGGGCGTTCCGGCCCGACCTCGGCGCCGACCGGTGCGAGGTCGGTCACGCCGACGGCGTGGTCGATCCTGTCCTCCGGTCGGGTGCGGCCGCCGCCGAGGCCGATCACCGCAACGCCGATCGCCCGCGTAGCGATGGCGGCAACCCGACCGGCCCGAGGCGGGACGACCGGTCGCGTCACGGGGGCGGCCGGCAGATGGCGCTCCGGGTGCGCGACGAGGTCGGACGGCCCGCCGAGGGCCGCCACCATGCGCGAGAAGGTCTCGGCGGCGCGGCCCGAGACCAGGGCCTCCTCCAGGCGGGCGGTCGCGGACGGGATGTCGGGGCTTAACGATCCGAGGACCAGCATCTCGGCGCCGAGCGCCAGGGTGACGGCGTGGAAGCGCGGCTCGCGCCGGCGGCCGGTCAGGTAGTCGACGGCGTAGGCCACCTCGGCGGCGTTGCCGGCGACGGAGGCGAGCGGCTGGTCCATGTCGGTGAGGAGGGCCCGGGTCGGCATGCCGGCGCCGTTCGCGACCGTGACCAGGCTCTCGGCGAGGCCATAGGCGTCCTCCGTGCGCGCCATGAAGGCGCCGGACCCCGCCTTCACGTCCATGACGAGGCCCTGGAGCCCGGCGGCGAGCTTCTTTGCCAGGATCGAGGCGGTGATCAGGTCGAGGGATTCCACGGTCCCGGTGACGTCCCGGATGGCGTAGAGCCGCCGGTCGGCGGGGGCGAGGTCCGGGGTCTGGCCGATCACCGCGCAGCCGACCTCGCGGGTGACGCGCCGAAACAGGTCGACCTCCGGCTGCGAGATGTAGCCCGGAATGCTGTCGAGCTTGTCGAGGGTGCCGCCGGTATGACCGAGGCCGCGGCCGGCGATCATCGGCACGTAGCCGCCGCAGGCCGCGACCATCGGGGCCAGGGGGAGGCTCACCGTGTCGCCGACGCCGCCGGTCGAGTGCTTGTCGACGACCGGGCCGGGCAGGTCCCAGTCGAGCACCGTGCCCGAGCGCATCATCGCCCGGGTGAGCGCCACCCGCTCCGGCAGCGACAAGCCGCGGAAGAACACCGCCATCGCGAAGGCCGCCGCCTGCCCCTCGGTGACCCGTCCGTCGGTCAGGCCCGCGATGAAGGCCTCGATGGCCTCCGGCGGCAGCGCGTGCCCGTCGCGCTTGAGGCGGATCAGTTCCTGCGGCAGCAGCGTCATGGACTCGTCCTGTGATGAGGAAATCATACCGCCGCGCCTTCGAACGAACTCGTCCGAAGGCGCCAGCTCAGCCCGAACGGGCGTCGGCGCCGATGCGCCGGACACCTCGGCATCCGGACGCCTCGACATCGACGTGGCGATGCCAACGTGGCGATGCCAAGGCGCGAGGGCATAACCGTCGCAGCCGACGCTCGCTCCGGATTTCGTAAGGCGAGCCTGGATGGCGCGAAGTCTGCCGTGCGTGGGAGCTCGGGCCGCCCTCACGGGCCGAAGAGGTGGCGAGCGCGCTCCGAAGTCTCGATAGACGGCAGGGTATCGGGTCGAGCCTCAAGGGCTCGCCACGAAAGGCGACGGGCGCCGGTGACGCGGCGCCTCCCGGCGGCCATCACGGGACAAGCAAGCGATTGAAAGATTTGGTTTAATTTATCTTTTGCCGTCACCGGCCCGTTCAAAATACATCCTCTGTGTATGACGGCTAAAGAAATCTTAATTCCCCTCCTTGACGCAATGCTCCTGCAATCCATCTCGTAGCTCGGCGGCAGGGAAATGCTTCATGAGCTCGACAAGATGGGTCATCGTGTCTGCCATCGGCACGGCCGGCGCTTGCGCCGGAATCGTGGTCGCGACGATCGCGTCTGGTGGAACATTGCTTCCGATTATCGGACCCGCCATGACGCTGACCGGTTGGGGCGCCGCGACGGGCGGCACCGCTGGCAGCGTGGTCGGACTCGTCACCGGAGCCCTTGTCGGCAATGGCGTGCCATCCTTGCCGCCTGACCCACCGGACGATCACTCACGAGCAGAGGTGTCACCCCTCTTGGCTCGAGTCCTCGAGATCGATGCGAGCGATGAATTGAAGCTCGATATGCTTCAGGTCATCGTCTGCGTCGCCACCTGCAACGCCAGAAAGTCCTTTGCGTCGGATGCGGTCCGCATTGCGACCATCAATGAGGTCTTCGGCCTCTCCTCCGCTGTCCTCCACGACGCGCTACGCAAGAAAGTCGACGTCGTGCTCTCGTCGCATTACGACGAGCACCTGCTGAGCAGGACATTGGTCCGTCTCATGCCCTTCCGATCGACCCTGCACGCCCTGAGCTTGGCCTGCATCCGCGCGGTTCTCATCGGCAGTCCTCAGCTGAACGAGAAGCAGCAGAGCATCGCCCTCTGGCTCGACGCGATGGCCGCGACCTTGACCGATCCTGTGAGGGCATGATGACCTACGAAGCACTTCAAGCGCTCGCCGTGTCGAGTCACTCGCGGACGATCAACCTCTTCGATCGCGAGCGATGCCATCACGCTTTTCTCTCTGATCAGGCCGGGCAGACGAGCGCCGAGCGCCTGCAAAGCTATATCGAGATGCATCATTTGCATCACGATGAACATCCCCGCTGGCTTCGTTACCTCGAGGAACTTGCGATACACGGCGCGAATACGAAGCTTCCCTGGAAGCGCGAACATGGCCCCGCCCATCCGGGTCGTGAACCCCCACCCATCAGATCCCCTCAGGCCTCTGCCGCCTGCTCCGCCTACGGCGAGGCGGCGTGGACGGTCGGCCATACCATGATCGTGCGGGCGGCGACGAAATTTGCCGCCACCCAGTTGCTCGTCATCCATCAAACGCTGAGTGAAACACGCGGCAAAAACCTATCCACAAAGGACAAATTCGGCATTTTCAAGAAAGCCCTTGCCGATCGGAGCGAATCATTCGGAAAATCTTTCGAACATCTCTTATCTGCAAGTGTTGGCGCTGTAGGCATCGAGATCTTTCACCGCCTGCTGCATTATTTCGAGTCTTGCTGGCTAAGTTTCGTGCGGGCGGTGCGATGCAGCACCAACACGATCATCGATACCGCGTACGATTTCGTGTCCGGGACACTCACGCCCAACGAACGTCTGGCAATCCTCGTGAAAGGGGCCTGTGCCACCGGCATCATCGTCGGGAGCGAATTGCTTCACCAGGCTATCTCGCTCCAGCTCGAACCTTTCATCCCACCATTCCTGATGGGGCAGAAGGATTTTCTCGTACACACCATCATCACGATCGGCGTGTTGCTCGCGATGTACGCCACAGACAAGCTTGTCGATGCGGCGTTCCAGGTCAAATCCGCTCGAAGGAAAGCCGACATCGCGCGGGCATGCAGTCGGATCACGGGCCGCGAGATCAATGAGCATCGCGCCCGCGTCCATCGCATGGCATCGGCAGGAGCGGAGGCGTCGCTTCACGCCTAAGCAGAGCTGCATGGCGCAACTCTGCTTATTTGCTTGATTTTGCATCATTTTTATCGCCGAACCGGCTACCACTTCAGCGAATGAGGCTCAGCCCAGCCCACGCTCCCGCAGCGCCCCGCCGATCTCCTCGAGCACCGCCGGGTCCTCGATGGTCGGCGGCATCGCCCAAGCCTCGCCGTCGGCGATCTTCTTCATCGTGCCGCGCAGGATCTTGCCGGAGCGGGTCTTCGGCAGGCGCCCGACCGTGAGCGCGAGGCGGAAGGCTGCGACCGGGCCGATCCGCTCGCGCACCAGGGCCACCAACTCGCGCTCGATCACGTCCGGCGCCTGCGCAGCGCCGGCCTTCAGCACCACGAAGCCGCAGGGCGCCTCGCCCTTGAGCGCGTCGCGGATGCCGATCACCGCGCATTCGGCGACGGCGGGGTGGGAGGCCAGCACCTCCTCCATGCCGCCGGTCGAGAGCCGGTGCCCGGCGACGTTGATGATGTCGTCGGTGCGGCCCATCACCGAGACGTAGCCGTCGGGGTCGAGAAAGCCGGCATCCGAGGTGTTGTAGTAGCCCGGATAGGCCGTGAGATAGCTCTCGCGGAAGCGGTCGTCCTGCTGCCACAAGGTCGGCAGGGCGCCGGGGGGCAGCGGCAGCCGGATGGCGATCGTCCCCATCGTGTCGGGGGGCACCGGCTTGCCGGATTCGTCGAGCACCTGCACGTCCCAGCCCGGCATCGGCACCGTCGGGCTGCCGTGCTTGACCGGGAGCGCCCCGAGCCCGACCGGGTTGGCGGCGATCGGCCAGCCGGTCTCGGTCTGCCACCAATGGTCGATCACCGGCACGCCCAGGATCCGCTCGGCCCAGGCGACGGTATCGGGATCGGCCCGCTCGCCGGCGAGGAACAGGGTGCGGAAATGCGAGAGGTCGTGGCCCTGCATCGCCTGCGCTTCCGGATCCTCCTTCTTCACCGCCCGGAGCGCCGTCGGGGCGGTGAACAGGGCGACCGCCCCAGTCTCGGCGATCACGCGCCAGAACGCGCCGGCATCCGGCGTGCCGACCGGCTTGCCCTCGTAGAGCACCGTCGTGCAGCCGTGCAGGAGCGGCCCGTAGACGATGTAGGAATGGCCCACGACCCAGCCGACATCGGAGGCGCACCAGTAGGTCTCGCCGGGGGCGACGCCGTAGAGGTTCGGCATCGACCAGGCGAGGGCCACGAGGTAGCCGCCGGTGTCGCGGACCACGCCCTTCGGCTTGCCGGTGGTGCCCGACGTGTAGAGCACGTAGAGCGGATCGGTGGCGGCGACCGGGACGCAAGGCGCGGCGCGGCCCTCCGCCTTCGCGGCCGCCACGGCCTCCGCCCAGTCGCGGTCGCGCCCCGCCACCATCTCGGCGGTGCTTTGCGGCCGCTGGAGGATCAGGCAGGAATCGGGCTTGTGGGCGGAGAGGCGGCAGGCCTCGTCGAGGAGCGGCTTGTAGGCGACGACCCGCGCCGGCTCGATGCCGCAGGAGGCGGCGAGCACCACCTTCGGGGCGGCGTCCTCGATGCGGGCGGCGAGCTCCCGGGCGGCGAAGCCCCCGAACACCACCGAGTGCACGGCGCCGATGCGGGCGCAGGCCAGCATGCCGAACAGGGCCTCCGGCACCATCGGCATGTAGAGCACCACCCGGTCGCCGCGCTCGACGCCGAGATCCTGCAGCACGGCAGCGAGCGCCGCGACCTCGCTCAAAAGCTCGGCATAGGTGATCCGGCGCTTCGTGCCGGTGACGGGGGAATCGTACAGGATCGCCGCCTGGTCGCCCCGCCCGGCGGCGACGTGGCGGTCGACGGCATTGTGGCAGGCATTGACCGCCGCGCCCACGAACCAGCGGCCATAGGCGCCCTCCTCGGGGGCGAAGACCCGGGCGGCGGGCACGACCCAGTCGATCGCCTCGGCGGCCTGCGCCCAGAAGGCGTCCGGGTCGCGCTGCCAGGCGGCATAGGTGTCCCGGTAGCGGCTCTGTCCCGGCATGGCGTCCCTCTCCTGATCCGCCATCGGCCGGCGGTTGCCTGGATTGTCCAGGACAAGGGGGCGGCGGGCAAGATGGCGCCGCTTCGCGCGCGGTTCCTCCGACGCGTCTCGCCGCGCCGCCGCGGGGACCGCGAACGGACGGTTTTCGGAGCGCGTCAGGGATTGGCGCCGCCCTTGGCTCCGGCAGGCCGCAGGACGACCCCGTAGCCCTCCTCGGCATCGCCGATGAAGCGGATGCCCTCTCCTTCCAGCACCCGGCGGATCGCATCGAGCGTCCGGTGGCGGGGCTGGACCTGCTCGCTCTCGATCATGTTCAGGGTCACCACCGAGACGGCGGCGCGACTCGCCAGAACCCCTTGGGTCCATTTGAGAAGCCCGCGCCCGGCGCGGATCTGTGCAGCGACGATCATCGCCCCGGGATGCGCGAAGCTGAAAGATTTTTCAAGTTTTGGCTTGACGGTCCGAGGGCTCGGCCTTATCCGGTCCCCCATCGCCGGCGCGGGCCGGAGGATGCTCGGTTATCCCTGTCCTGGATCACCCCGAGCATCGGCACGACACGCCCGCGCCACCCCGACAGCCCCGTTCGGACGGAGCCAGGCATGAAACAGCACGACGGTCTCAGCGTCGCCGCGTTCGCCCGTCCCGGGATGATGCGCCCATTTCGGTCGCGGCGATATGGCGCCAGCCTAAGAGGCTGACGGCCCCCGCCGGCCCGGGCGATGCCGGCACCTTCCCAGACGACTCAACCCAACTGACGGCCTTGCGGGCCGGCAGGGGACGGTTACCCGATAGAGCGCCGCGGGTCCGACCCGCGGAGGTCGCGGATTCGAGTTCCGCCGGGCCGCGAGGCCCAGTCGCTCAGTAAACCCGTCCCCGACATCACGCCCGCAGGACCCCGGACACCGAGCCGGTGGGCACGGACTCACGGCCGCGCGGGCCGGAGAGCGACGGTTACCTTCAGGTGGAGGATGTCGCGGGTTCAAATCCCGCCGGGCCGTGAGGCCCGTAGTTCAGCGGATAGAACGCCTAAAATACCGTCTCTCACACCACGACCGCGCGGCCCGGCTCATCGTACCCTGCAAATCCACGTACGATGATAGGGCTGTCGATGAAAGATAATGCGCAGGATCTCCCCTCTCCCGTGTGGGAGTGGGGATCCGGCGCCTGATCTTCGAAGGATCAGATCAACGTGGCCTTGTATTGACGAACGAAAGACGAGCACGGCCGTGCGGGCCGACTCGGACAGATTATCTAGCCAGACCGAAAGATCTGAGTTGGAATTCCGCAGGCCGTGAGGCCTGAGGCGCGGGGATCGGTTGCACGGGGTCTAAGCATCATTCGCCGAAGCGGTTACCGGTTCGGCGATAAAAATGATGCAAAATCAAGCAACTAAGCAGAGTTGCGCCATGCAACTCTGCTTGGCGCATCGGGAGGCGAACGAACGGCATTCCGGCTCCGAGCCGGAAGCACGACCGGTCCCGTCAGACACGCCCGCACGGCCTTTTGCCGTTCGACACGAGACCAGACTTCCGGCCGCGATCGGCACGGGGGGGACGGCGCCGCTCGGGCGCCGCTCCCCGCACGCTCCCGCGCGCCGTCACGCGCCACCGGCCCGCGACGGGCCGTGATGGAGAGAGGAGAGACGAGGAGGACCCGCGATGATGACCTACGCCAAGCTGGCCTCGCGCCGGCGCACGCCGCAAGCAGAGCCGATCCCCGGGACCGTGCCGAACTCGGCCGGCGGCCACGTCTTCGCCATTGACGACTGGACCCGGCTCGACCGCTTCCTGGTGCTCGGCGCCGAGGGCGGCTCGTACTACGCGAGCCCGTGGGCGCTGACCGCCGAGAACGCGGCCGCCGTGCAGCGGTGCCTCGCGGCGGACGGCCTGCGGACGGTCGCCGCGATCGTCGGGTCAAGCGAGGGCGGCCGGGCGCCGAAGCAGGATCCGGCGATCTTCGCGCTGGCGCTCGCCGCGGCCTCCCCGGACCTGGCGACGCGGCGCGCCGCGCTCCAGGCCATGCCGCTTGTCTGCCGCACCGGCACGCACCTGTTCCTTTTCGCCGAGGCCGTCGAGGCGACGCGCGGCTGGGGCCGGTCCCTGCGCCGGGCGGTTGGCGCCTGGTACGGGGACAAGCCGGTGGAGGCCTTGGCCTTCCAGGCGATCAAGGTTCGTTCGCGCCAGGGCTGGACCCATCGCGACCTCCTGCGCCTCGCCCATCCGGAGACGGCGCAGCCGGCGCGCCGGGCCCTGTTCGACTGGATCTGCCGCGGCCGGATGAGCGACGCGATTCCGGAGATCGTCCACGCCTTCACGAAGGTGCAGGCGTCGGACATCGACGGGGCGGTGGCGGCGGCGCTGATCCGCTCGCACGGCCTGCCCTGGGAGGCGCTGCCGACCGGGTTGCTGCGCAGCCGTGCGGTGAACGAGGCCCTGATCGAGCGGATGCCGGTCGGTGCGCTCGTGCGCCAGCTCGGCCGGCTCACCGCCGCCGGCGCGCTCGTGCCCTTCTCGGAAGGCACCGAGCATGTCCGGACGGTGCTGTCGGACCGGGAGCGCCTGCTCAAGGCGCGGCTCCACCCGATGGCGCTGCTTCTCGCGCTCAAGACCTACGCCTCCGGGCACGGTCAGCGCGGGCAGCTCGCCTGGGAGCCGGTGGCGGCGATCGTCGAGGCGCTGAACGCCGCGTTCTACACCGCGTTCCGGGCGGTGGAGCCGACGGGCCAGCGCCTGGTGCTCGCCCTCGACGTCTCGGGCTCGATGGCGGGCAGCACCGTGGCCGGCTCCGCGCTCACCGCCCGCGAGGCGGCGGCCGCGATGGCCCTCGTCACCGCGGCGACGGAGGAGCGGTGGCAGGTCCTCGGCTTCACCGCCGAGAGCGGGCGGCGTTGGAACCAGGGCAGCGCGCTCACGCCGCTGCCGATCGGCCCGTCGATGCGGCTCGACCAGGCGGTGGCGGCGACGGCGGACCTGCCCTTCGGTGCCACCGACTGCTCGCTGCCGATGCGCTGGGCGCTGAAGCGGGGCGTCGAGGCCGACGCGTTCGTGGTCTACACGGATTCGGAGACCTGGGCCGGCCCGGTCCACCCGGTCCAGGCGCTGCGGGAGTACCGGGAGACCACCGGCATCCCGGCGAAGCTCGTGGTCGTGGGGCTCGTCTCCAACGGCTTCAGCATCGCCGATCCGGCCGATCCCGGCATGCTCGACGTGGTCGGCTTCGACGCGGCGGCGCCGGCGGTGATCGCGGACTTCATCCGGTCCTGAGAGGAGGGGGCGGGCCCGG
>JAEWKL010000849.1 GCA_023386115.1 Pseudomonadota bacterium | reverse complement strand
GGCTCCGGCTCGATCTCGATCGCGTCGAAATCCATCGGCTCGTCGCGGAACGCGATCTCCGACATCTCGTCGAAGCTCGGCTCGGGCTCGGGCTCGGGCTCCGGGGGAGGCGGCGCCTTGGGGGGCGGCGCCTTGGCGACCGGCTCCTTGGCGACCGGCTCCGGGGCGGGCTTGGGCGCGGGCTTGGCCACCATCGCCAGATCGAGCACGTCCTCGTCCGGCTCGGGCTTCGGCACCGCCACCGGCCGCGACCCGGCGGCGGGCGGCTCGGCCGGTTTCTGGTCGTCGGCGATGATGCGCCGGATGGAGGCGAGGATCTCCTCCATCGAGGGTTCCTGCGTCTTGTCCTGCGTCTTGGGGCTCGCGGCGCTCATCCGGCTCAACGCTCGAGTGCAGAGGATCGGGGGGTCTTCGATACGCAGTATTCCACAGTGCCGGCCGCGCACAAGCGAGGCGGCCCGCGCAACCAACAGGAAGGCGCAGTCGAGGAGGACGCCTTCCGGTGTGTTGCCGGGCGGGACGGCGCCACGGTCAGCGGCCGTCCGGCGTGCGCACGCCGTACCAGAGGTCCTTGACCTGGTCGTAATGCTGCTTGGCGCTGTACTGCGCCACCGGGACCGCAATGAAGCGGGTGGTGAGGCGGCCGACGGTCTGCACCACCTGGTAGGAACCCACCACCCGGTCGCGCTGGGCGGCGATCAGGCTGACGCGGGCGGTCAGGAGCTCCTGCTGGGCGTTCAGCACGTCGAGGGTCGTGCGCTGGCCGACCCGGGCCTCCTCGCGCACGCCGTTCAGCGCCACCTCGTTGGCCTGGACCTGGGCCTGCGAGGCGATGACGCGGGCCTTGGCCGCTTCCAGGGCGCCCCAGGCGGTGACGATGCCGGCGCGGACTTGGTCGCGGGTCAGCTCGGCCTGGAGCCGGGCTTGGCCGACCTGCTCCTTGGCCTGACGGATCTGCGCGTATTCCGAGCCACCCTGGTAGAGCGGGACCGTGAGCTGGCCGATGATCGAGCCCTGGAAGTAGCGGGTATTGGCGATCTGCTGGTCGAAGACCTGCGCGGCGTTGCCGCTCAAGCTGACCTGCGGGTAGAGCGACGATTCGGCGATCTTGACCTGCGCCTCGGCCGCGTCGACCGAATGGAGGGCGGAGAGGATCGCCGGGTGTTCGGTGAGGCCGATCTCGACCGCCGCCGTCAGGGTCGGTGGCACGAAGCGGTCGATCGGCCGGCCGGGGGCGAGCTGGCGCGGCTCGACGCCGATCACCTGCCGGTAGGTCGCAATGCTGGTGCGCAGGTTCGCCTCGGCCAGGCTGACCTGGGCCCGGGCGCCGGCGAGCCGCGCCTCGGCCTGGGCGACGTCGGTGCGGGTCACCTCGCCGACGTTGAAGCGGTCGCGGGTCTGGCGGAGCTGCTCCTCCAGCACCTCGACGTTGTTGCGGTTGAGCTCCAGCGTGGCGGTGTCCGCCAGCACGTTCATGTAGGCCTGCGCCGCCTGGAACAGCGTCTGCATCTCGCTGTTGCGCAGGGTCTCGCGGCCGCCCAGCACCTGCGACTCGGCCTGCCGGGTGGCGTTGTCGGTCCGGAAGCCGTTGAACAGGGTCTGGGTGACCGCGAGCCCGGCCGAGCCCGGGATCAGGGTCTGCGAACCGTCGCTGCCGCCGAGTCCGCGGCTGCCGCCGAGGCGCCCCGACACGTTGCTGACGCCGATGCTGGCCTGCGCGCTCACGGACGGGCGGTAGCCCGCCAGCGCCCGCGGCACGTTCTCGTCGTTGGCGCGCTGTCCGGCGCGCTGCGCGTTGAGCGTCGGGTTACCCGCATAGGCCCGCGCGAGCGCGGTCTCCAGGGTTTCCGCGGCCGCGCCCTGGCCCGCCATGGCGAGCGCCATGGCGGCGAACCCGCCCAGCCGAAGCCTGCGGAACGCCTGAGTTCCTGTGTCAGTCACGCCTGTCTACCCTGTGCGGCTAGCCCACAATCGACCGGCTCTGCACCGCAGGCGGCGGAGCCGGTTCGTCATATCGCTGTGCCCACCTCGAGCGTGACCTTAGCTGAGGGCGGTTCCGGGAGCATCGCCCCCTCGCTGTGGATCACCGAGTTTGCCCGGCGGTGCCGCAAAAAAGCGACAGGTGTCCTCGGGGTAATCCGGGGTGGCGGATCGGTGATTCGCGCGCGTCCTCGCGCCGGGCGGCGGCGGCGCGCGCGCAACCTGCAAGTCATTGGTTTAGGAAATGCTTTCAGGCGTTGCCCGACGCGCGGGCGGAGCTTCGGCAACCCGGTCCGCGCCCGTGGGGCACGCGCCGGACCCGGATGGGCGACCGGCTCGGACGGTCGACCTGCACGCTGGCCCAAGGAAAATCCGCACCCGGATGCCGGGCTGGAGGCGCGGCCGGTACCTCAGATCGTCGGAATGGCGCGTCAGAACGCGAAGCCGGGTTCGACCGCGAAGGCGCGCAAGGGCGGCAGGGTGGCGTCGAAGAGCGGGCGCGAGCCGAAGGCGTCGCCCGAGCGCACCCACAGGGTCGCCTTGGCCGGGCGGCCCTGGCCCTGGACGCAGGCGAGGCGCCCGCCATCGGCGAGCTGCTCCAGCAGCGCCTGCGGGCGCTGCTCGACCTGGCCGTTGATCAGGATCGCATCGTAGGGGGCGTGGCCGGCCGCGCCCTTCTCGAGCGGGCCAACCTCCACGGTGACGCCGTCGCCGACCCCGCATTGAGCCAGCCGCTCGCGCGCCGCCACGGCGAGGCCGGGCAGCGATTCGAGGGCGACCACCTCGACGCCGAGGCGGCGCAGGAGGGCGGCGCCGTAGCCCAGCCCGGTCCCGACCTCGAGGACGCGGTGGCCGGGCTGGAGGGACAGCGCCTGGATCAGGCGCGCCAGCACCATCGGGGCCGGCATGAAGCGGGTCTCGCCCTCCTCCGTGCCGACCGCCTGGGGCTGATCGATATAGGCGAAATCCTGCCGGTCCGCCGGCATGAACCGCTCGCGCGGGACGGCGTCGAACGCGTCGAGGAGCGCGATGTCGGTCACGTCGAACGTCCGGAGCTGGCAATCGACCATGAGGCGGCGCGCTTGCGCGTAGTCGAGCATGAACGTCTCTGGGGAGCTTGAGCGACGGCCAAGCCGCGACGGTCAAGCCGCCGGGCGACGCGGTTGTGGTGGATCGCCGGCCAAAAGGCAAGGATCCGGGCAGCAAGCCGGACAACCCGGTCGCGCAGGCATGCGCCGGGCTGGTCTGCATTCCAAAACGAGAGAAGAAGGTGTGGAGGCCTCGCCCGGAATCGAACCGGGGTGCAAGGATTTGCAGTCCTCTGCGTAACCACTCCGCCACGAGGCCATCCGGGCCGGCACACAGCCGGCGATCGGGCGGGCCGGGCTCGGAAGCGCCGGCTGCGCCGTCTCCCCGGCGTCGGGCGGACGACCCGGGGACGAGGGGTCATTAGCAGAGCCCGGCCCGGCTCCGCAACAGGCATCCGGCGGCAAAACCGCGATGGAGGCCTCGAAATGAGCCGGCTCTCGAAAATCACCCGGAGGACCGGAACCGGGCCAGAAATCCCTTGCGCGCCCTCCCCGCCTTGGGTAGAGGTCCCGCCGCGATCCCCGATAGCTCAGTTGGTAGAGCAGGCGACTGTTAATCGCCTTGTCGCAGGTTCGAGTCCTGCTCGGGGAGCCACCCTCTCCCGCCCATCGCGAGACCGTTGCGGTTCAGGCCGACGCCTGGGCGATGGCCTTGTGGCTGGGCGATGGCCTGGCACGGCCGGTGCCCTGCCCGTCATCCCAAAAAATCGACGGAACCTGTCGCCCGGTCCGGTGGTTTCTCGTTCAACTTGCTGCAACGCTTCTCTGCACGGCGCCGCGAAGCAATCCAGCAGCCTTCGATACGGGAGTTACCAATGATCGGCTGGGCTATCACCTTCCTCGTCGTCGCCCTCGTCGCGGCTCTGCTGGGCTTCGGCGGCATTGCCGGCACCGCCATGGAGGCGGCCAAGATCGTGTTCTTCGTGGCGATCGTGCTGTTCGCCGTCTCGGCGATCTTCGGCCTGATGCGCGGCCGCTCGCCCCGGATCTGACGTCAGCCGGCGGGCGGGCCGCGATGAGCCCGCCTGCCCGGATCAGGGCGGCCCCGCGGGGCCGCCTTTTTCGTTTGGTTTCTCCGAGGCCTCGGCGGCTTAGCCCTCGGCGGCGCGCCGCATCCCGCCGGCCGGCGCCAGCGCCGGACCCGTCCGCATCCGGCGCGGCACCAGCCGGTGCAC
>JAEWKL010000240.1 GCA_023386115.1 Pseudomonadota bacterium | reverse complement strand
GCCCCGGTCCGGGCCGGAGGCCGGTCCCGCGGCGGGCAGCGACAGGCCGAGATCCTCGATCGGCGTATCCTCGATGATCGCCCGGAGTGCGCTCTCGGCGAGCCGGAGCTTCGCCAGTTCGGCCCCGATGCGCTCGTACTCGGCCTCGAGCGCCGCTCTCCGTTCGCTCACATCAGCCAAGGCTTTCATGAGCGCATCATTCCCCGACATTGCCCCTCCAGAGAAACTGGGCACCGGCTCCTTGCATAGGCGCGGTGCAGCGTCAACGAGGGCGGCGCCGGGTCGGTGCTGCCGAAGACGGGCATCATCACGCGCCGGACATCGGCAGCACAATCTCACAATCCGATCGCGAAACCACCGATGCGGCCGCATGCCGATGATGTGTGCAGACAACTTGGTGAGCGCGCTGGGACCCGAACCCAGGGCCTGGAGATTGAAAGCAAATTAGCTCAGATAATTTCTCCAATGATATCAACGCAGGCTGTGTCCGAATAGGGCGCCCTGATTGCGCGAAAACGCGGGTTCCGAATGGAGTTTCGGACACGGCATGATCGGCCGAAACTCCGGTCAGCCTCACCGCGCACGCGTCGGCTTGCGTCCCGTTGCGGCTGTCGGAGACGTCCGCATTTCGGCGCTCGGCCGGCCAGAAACCTCGCGGTCGGGGTCGGTGGATGTGCGACGACCTGCTCTCGGGCGAGCGGCATGTGGAAACCGACGCTGACTGTCCGGCTTCCCTCACGGCTTGATCACCGCGAGAACGGCTATCGCGATCACGGACGGGACGACGAGGGCTCCGGCCCGCAGGGGCTTGACGTCCGTCCCCGCCGCGAGTCTCCGGATTTGCCCCGATTGCAGGCCGTGGAGGGCGGACAGAAGCACGACGAGCACCAGCTTCGCTTGAATCCAGCCGTGGGCGAACCAGCCGCCCGAGGTCGCAAGGCCGATGCCGAAGGCCCAGACGCCCAACATCGCCGGCACCGTGATCATGCGATCCCATTGCCCGAGGGCCGGTGCGACCCGGGCTCCCGCCGCGCGCCCTGCGGCGAGGAGCAAGCTGCTTGCGAGGAGGCCGCTGACGAACAGCAGCACGCACGCGACATGCAGCGCCTTGAGCCATAGGTAGGCGTTCGCCGGGATCATCTCCCCGATCCCCGACCGGGCCGTCCCGAGACGCGGCGGGCGAGGAGGCGGGCCGCGAGGTAGCCGGCCATGGGAACGAACGCAGGGACGGTCAGCCGGGCCGCCTCGCCGCGCGACAAGAGGCCGGCGCTCAGCGACCGGAGGAGCAGCCAGAGGTAAGCGACGAAGGCGAAGCCGTGGACTGGTCCGAGGACGCGGACTGCCAGGGGCCAGTCGCCCAGGTGCTTCAAGGGGACTGCCACGCCGACGAGGAGCAGCAGCGTCGTTGCCTCCGCGGCAGCGGCGATCCCGAGCCATCGCAGCGGCGTCAGGTCGGCATGTCCGCTCTCGACGGCTGGGACGGCCGATCCCATCAGGTCGGGCCCGTGCAGCCGCTCGTCTCGCCAACGATCCGTGCTCAAGATTTGTCTCCGCGTTCGATGCCGATCTGGTTACCGGAGACGATGACGCGCCGTGAGTGGCGGGAACGACGTTGACCGATCGCTTTCTGCCAACCGATTGATCCAGTAAGGATGGAAAGGAAGCGGAGGGCATCGGTGTCATGGCTCACGTCGTCGGCGTGTTGGCGGTGGATGGGGTCGTCCCCGTCGACCTCTCGATCCCCTGCGCGGTCTTCGAGCGGGTCGAACGGGCGGATGGCGTGCTCTTCTACGAGGTCCGGGTCTGCGGTGAAGCGCCAGAGGTCCGCGCCCGCGCGTTCGGGTTACGGGCTCCCTACGGACTGGACGCCCTTCCGACGGTCGACACGCTCGTCATCCCAGGTACCGACGATCCGACCGCGCCGGTCGCGCCGCCCGTGCTCGCTGCCATCCGCGAGGCCTGGGAAGCCGGCGCGCGGATCGCATCGATCTGCTCGGGTGCCTTCGTGCTTGCGGCAACCGGCTTGCTGGACGGGCGGCGTGCCACGACGCACTGGCTCGCTGCGGGTCTCCTCGCCGAGCGCTACCCCGCGATCGACGTGGACCCGAACAGGTTGTTCATCGACGAGGGGCGCATCATCACCTCGGCGGGTGCCTCGGCAGGTCTGGACATGTGTCTGCATCTGGTGCGCCGCGATCTGGGACAGACGGCAGCGGCTCAGGCTGCCCGGCTGGCGGTTGCACCGCTCGACCGTGACGGCGGACAAGCGCAATTCATCCGCCACGAGCCGCCACGCACGAGCGCCTGCCTCGCACCCGTGCTCGAATGGATGCTTCAGAACGTCGACCGGCCCCTGAACATCAGGACTATGGCCGCCCGTGCAGGCATGAGTGAGCGTACCTTCGCCCGGCGTTTTCAGGAGCAGACTGGCACCACACCGATGCAGTGGTTCCTCTCGGCTCGGGTCAGGCGGGGCCAGGAATTGCTGGAAAGTGGGAGCGCATCGATCGATCAAGTGGCGCTGGCCAGCGGCTTCGCATCGACCGTCACCTTTAGGACGAGCTTTCGCAAGCTGACCGGGGTCAGTCCGGCAGCCTATCGAGCACGCTTCAATGCCCAGCACAGGCTGGAGCGGTAGGGGCCCAAGGGCCGGCCAGTTCCGGGAGGCCGTTCGGGTCGTCGATGGATCTTGATCAAGGCATCGAACGTGTGCTGGGCCTCGCCGTCGGCCGTGCGGTCGCGCTCCTCGGCAGCATCGACAGCGGCCCAGATCGCGGTCGGGCCCCCTCCCCTCGGGGCAGCGGCAGCGGATGCCGACGCTCGCCCTGGCCGAGCCAGAGCCAAGCCCACGTGTCGCTGACGCGCTCGGCATGCAGCGCCTGACACTGGCGGCCTCTGCGCCGGAACTCGTCATCCTGCGGTGAGAACGGGTGAGGCACCGGCGGCCATGCCGATGGCGTCCCGCGCCCTTTCTCGAACGAGAAGTACTTTCTCGAACGAGAAGTACATGCGTCCGGACGGGTCCGGCCGACCGCGGGCCTGCCTTGGCAGGTCGACCATCCCGACTCCGCTCCGCGGCCTGCCGGCGCTGCCTCTCGCCGTCACGTGCGATCTCCCCGAGGCCTTTCGCCGGAGCGCAGGTGTCGGCGCTTCGCCGCCGGCCGTCACTTCGGGGAACAGGCCTGGGTGTCGGCGGTGCCGCCACCGGTCACGCCTCGAGGTCGTCCATACCGGTGTCCGGATCGGGCCGTGGGACGCCGCGCATGAAGACGCGGCCCTTGCAGGCTTCGAACGCGGCCGGGGTCAGGTGCAGCCGGCGCGCCACCTTCTCGGCCGGGATGTCGCCGGGCTCGACCCGGACACGGGGACGTCTGGCGCGCGGGGCACGCTGGCGCGGGCGCGCGGCATCGTCAGCCCTCCTTTCCTGCCGTGGTGAGCGGGGCGGCGGGGCGGGCGGCCCGCCACACGACGAGCGGCATCCCGAGCGCCACGCGGCTGCGCCCGCGCGCCAGCGGATGGATCGGAGCGCCGTCGCCCGTCAGACCGAAGGCGTGCAGCGGGTGGGCGCCCTCGAGCGACAGCGCCGCGATCACCCGGTCGGCGTGGAGCCCAGGCGCCAGCAGGTTGCCCCAGGCGACGATCCGCATCGGTGCCGCGGCGGTGAGCGACCGGATGCGGGCGAAGTTCGCCTGCCGCAGGGTCTTGAGCGACGCCCCATCCTGTCCGGCCAGCCACGCTTCGAGGTCGCGCGGGGCGGTGGCGATCCGACAGTCGGCGTTGACCACCGTGAATCCACCGATGCCAGGCCGGCCCTGCAGCAGCGCGCGGAGACGGCAGATGGTCGGGTCGGGTCGATCCTCGTCGGCCGTGCTCGGACCGCGCATGCAGACCAGCGCCCGCGGCGCGTCGGACCACCAGCGGTCCAGTCGAACGCGGCGCAGGCCGCAGGCGGAGAACTCCGCTGATCCCTGGATCATCGCGGCGCCTCCCGTGCCACAGCCTTATCGGTGAACCGCGGCTGTGCTGCGTCCGGCACGGCCCAGGGCCACGACGTCGCTCGACTCTCGCGCCGGCAGGCCAACACCTGGCCGGTCCCGGCGCAGGTCTGGCACTGGTCCTGCCGCATCTCGGTGTGCTGGTTCTCGTGGGTAGCCCGACCGGTGCCGCAGCGAGACTCGCAGGGGGCGGTGATGGTTAACATTGCTGTGTCTCGTCTCGGGGCGGATCAGGATGGAGCGGGAACCACCAACTCTGACGCTAACATGCTTACGACTTGGCTGTTCTTGGAACTTTCTCCTTAGGGGCAAAGAAGGTGAACTCTCCTGACTGGAAGTCACGTGCACGCATTCAGAGATTGAGCTGCGTTTATTGTCCTTTGTTAATGCGCGTTTTTTAGAATCATTATGATCTTGATACGCAGCTTTTTGTTTTGGGTGCCCACCCATGGAGCGAGAATGCAAAACGTGGCCAGAGATAGAAGCGATGGTCATTGAGCACATCAGGCAATCTCCATTGAGGGATAAGATTTCGTGCTTTGAATTTATTTTTGAAAATAACAATGAAAGCCCAATTTATTTCGAACTGGAAACAATAAGAATTACTGCTGAAGAGCACGATCTTTATGCAGAGTACATCTCGCAATTCATCGAGAGCCTCGATGATATTTATCAGATTGTGCCTCTGAAGCTGAATTGACAGCCGCAGCCGCCCCGATTGGCTGCCATTGGTGGAACGAACGACCATGTCGCTCACTCCGCAGCGAAGAGGTGGCAGGTCGAAGGCTTCTTCGCGCTTGCAGGCTCGACCAACCGGGCTGCCAGATATGCGCCGCGCGCACTTCATAACAGCTCCAAAGAGAAATAAATTCAGAGATCACACGCAATGGCCGATAAACATACGTTAATTGGCTCAATAAGATGGTAGATCGATAATTGATACATGTTAAATACAACCCTAACATGCAGCGGGCTGCTATATGGGTAGAGGGGCGGGCCACGTCGCTTCCGTGCTACGTGCGTGACGTGAAAAGCTCTGGCGCGCTCGTGATCATCGATCCGAGCGAATGTCCATCGGATAGCGTTTTCCTGCGGTTCGACGACGTCAATGGCTACGCCCTCTGCAACATCGTGTGGCGCGGACGGAGTGAGATCGCCGTGGTGTTCCTCTCCTGGCATGAGAAGGTCGAGTTCAAGCCACGGGCATAGACAGCCGGCCCTAGACCCAACGCCACCCGCGAAGCTGTTGAGGATGAGGTCGCGCGGCATCACGCGGTCTCCGTCAGGGTGTCGATGTTGGGGGGCGTGGCCGTGACACCCGGATTTGCCGCCCACGCTTCAGTTCCATGCAAAGTTTCCCAGAGGTGCTGGAACGCTTTCCGGGGTGAACCGTAGATCTGGCCAACCAGAGGCGCGCGATCCGCGCTCGACAATCCGGCCCAGGAGCCAGACCCATCATGCTCTTCTACGAAGTGACAGACGCCCTCGGCCTCGGCGGCCTCTTCCGTGATGTCCTGAAGCCGCTCGACACTTACCTGTCCGACGGTGAGCGTGAGGCGTGAGGCCCAGCGGGGCATGAAGATGCTCGGCCGGAGCTTACCGTCGCTGTGCGCCACGCACGGGTCGGCCTCGTACCGCGCGTGTAGCCGGACTGGATCTTACTCGGCGCATGGTCGTCCCGTTCGGACGTGGCGCGCCACGCCTCTCGGACCCAGAGCCGATCGCCGGGCAGGCACGGCACGCCCGCAGTCTGGTGCGGGTGGAGCCTGACCACGCCTCCGGACCAACCCTGCTTCCTGAGGATCCGCCGCATCTGCGTCCTGGTGCCGGCGAGCACGGCGTGGACCATCGGGCCGCTGACGATGATGGGGCGGGTCAGCCATCAGCGATCCCTCAGGCACTCGTCGCTTCTGACGATAGTGTGTTAGCTAAACGGAGCGGTCGGCAAACGGAGGCGAGCCCTTGTCTGATGAAATCAAGCCGGTCCAGGTCACACCCCTGGGCAATCTGAGTGTCACGCATCTTGAAGGAGCCCTTGAGGCCCCAATCATTTACTTCGATGAAGTGGTGGCTGCTGGAACAGGCCTTGGAATTGGTCGTATGGTCTTGTGCGCTCTCGTGCAGGATGTCGGTACGGATGGAGTCGTGACGATGCGTCGCAAGGCAGTTGCCCAGCTCAGAGGTGGCCTTGATGCTTTCAGTGGCATCAGGTCGGCCGTAAATCAGATCGAGCTGATGATATCGCCGCCGACCGGGAAGGCGAACTGAAGCAGAGGCGCAACATTTGTCGATGAGCGTACACGGTATGCTCATCGGCTACTCCTCTCCCGATACGCTCGCGCCACAGCGACGGTCCGCGCGACGATCTCGTTGGCGGTGAAGGGGATGGGGCCGCCACACTCGTTGCAGCGAGGTCGAAAGCCAGGAGCCCTGGGCGCACTGAC
Source organism: Pseudomonadota bacterium (assembly GCA_023386115.1). Lineage (GTDB taxonomy): Bacteria > Pseudomonadota > Alphaproteobacteria > Rhizobiales > Beijerinckiaceae > Methylobacterium. The sequence goes on along the minus strand of JAEWKL010000240.1, from coordinate 21,154 downwards.
CTCACGAGAGGCGTCTGCGGCGCGGACTTGGATCATCGGGGGCTCGGGCACATGGAGCGGCCGGCGGGTCGAACACGGCGTGCCTTCGCTGATCGTCGGAAGTCGCTGCCGCGAGGCAGGTGTGCGGCCCTCGATGGCGTCGGTCGGAGACGCTTACGACAACGCCATGGCCGAGAGCTTCTTCTCGACCCTGGAATGCGAGCTCCTCGCCCGCCGGCGCTTCCACTCCCGGCCTGAGGCCCGCATGGTCCTCTTCAGCGACTTCGAGGGTTTCTACAACCCGGCGCGGCGACACTCCGCCCCGGGCTACCGCTCACCCCTCGTCCACGAACAGGAGCATCGCCGACAGCCCGCAACCGAGACCCTGGTCACCCAAGCCCCATACCCGTCCACGGAAACCGGGGCAATTCCAGCCGCCGCATGACCCGCGCCCTCTCCCCAAGGGAGAGCAGCGGGGGCAGCCAGATCACACCGACCCGCCTGATGGGGCGTCCGAGGTCTTCGGCGGCTTTCCGGCTGCTGCAGCGGGGCACGAATGCGGAGGGACCCGGCGCAATCCTGCCTACGCGAGAACGGGCAGGCCTGGGACGCCGCAGGGCTCTGGCGTGACGGTTGGCGGTGACGAGAGCAGGAACCGCCGCATCAATGTTCCGCCCTGCTGGCGCCTGAGCGCCGGCCGCCTCTTGCCGCGGGAGGCGTGAGTGGACCGCCCGCGCACCTTCAGCCATGGCGATACCCGCGAGCGCGGTCGTGGCGGCGAGGCAACCGTCGCTGACCTGATCCTCGGCAAGGTCGGCGAGTTGTTCGCCGTCCCACCGGACCAGGCCATCCGCGTGATCGCCGCACCTATGCGGAGCGCTGAGCGCTGCGCCGCCCTCGGCTCCTCAGCGCTCCCGATGCAACTGTCGCTCAGGCCATCACGCAGCCGTCCACATACGGCTTCATTGCCATTTCGTCGGCCATGCGCCGCATGTTGGCAATGATCATCAAGGATCGGGGCGATGCACCCGCTTCCATCGCTCGCCACTCCAGCATCATGAGCTGCGCGTACAGCACACCCGTGTCGGTGAGAGTACCGTCCGGCTCTGTCGCTTCCAGGATGGTCTGCAACTCCTGCAAATGTGGGCAGGATCCCGGCCGAATTGCGAACATAGGCTTGCCCCCCTCTCGCGTTCTTATTCGCAAAAGCTATGAGTTGGGCACACGGAATTCTGTAACAAATTTTAATTTCTCCGGAGAATGCTGCACCCTGCGGCCGTATGGCCGCTTCCTGTGGCTTTGCGAGCGCGTCGCAGCCCCTGACAGACGCGGTTACGCTCCTCAGCTCGCCCCCAGTTGGGGCATAGGCGCATCTCTGTCCGCTCGCCCGGGCCGTTGTGCTGCGTCCCCTGGCTGGAAGGCGCCGGGCCGGCGTCATCGCAAGGCGTCCCGGCCGGGCTGCCCCTTCGCGCGATCGTCTCGGCCTGCCAGCCCTCGATCGCGCCTGCGCATCTGCGTCTCGTCACTCCAACCCGGCCAGGCGCCGAGATGTCGTTCGCCGCCACCTTCACAGCTGATTCCTTTCCCATCGAAGACGACCCGATCTCCACGACATCGGTGAACATGATGGGGAAGCCCGGAAATGATCTGAGAAAATTTTCTCAGATGGATACCCGGACATTAGCAGAGCGCACCTGCGAGTTTCTGCGCGATCGCTAGCCAACAAAGACTGCGATGTACGTTGCGACCGAGATCGGCGTCGCGGCTGGAACCATCAGGACGTGGCTTGACCAGGGACACGGCCCATCCGGCCCGGCTTACGACGCGATGATCGCGACCTGCGGCGCCGGCTTCCTCTGTGCGATCCGTCCGCACGAGCCCGGCCGGTGGCACCGCGCCGCTCGTGCCGAGCACCAAGCCGCCCCCGGGGCCCGCACCAGGGCGCTCGAGGAGCAACTGGCCGATCTCCGGAGCGGGCGATGATGCATCGACTTCTGCTCCTCGCGGCGAGCGCCTTGCGGAGCGTCGCCCTTCCGCTCCTCTCGATCGGCTCGCGCGCCTCGCCCGTGCTGCGCGCCGCCCGAGACCGGCCGACCCCGACCGATCCGGGGGCTGGCCGTGACGGCCTTCGCCCACATCGCTGTCGCGCCTGTCGCCCGCGAAATGCCCTCGCGGCCGGCAGGACCGGCACCTGCCCCGTCCAGCGATCTCAGCGCCTATCATGCCCTGATCGCTGGTGCGTGACGTGCATCGTGTTCCCTCCTGAATCTCCTGTCCGGCTTGGGCACGGCCAAGGACAAGACGGTCGGGAACCAGCACGTCTACGGGCCCCGCTCGCTCGCCGAGTGCCGGTCGGCCCATCGCGGCAACTGGATCGCCCGGACGCTCGTCGACATCGTCCCGTTCGACATGCTCCGCGAGTGGCGCGCCAGGCAGGCCGATCCGAAGCAGGTCGAGGCGATCAAGGCCGCCGAGAAGGCTGTAGTGTAGCCGAGCACGATCTCATGAGCGAGAGACCGAAATGGAATTGAGCCCTGAAACTGCCATTCTTGCAGAAGCTGCTGCCGCATAGACAGACTGAGCTGCATGACGGTCCAGCTCTCGTTGCAAATCCACAATATCTACTTCAACTCCGTTCGCTTGCAAATCAGCGCGCACCCGCGCAACAAGGGCATCCTTTCTCAATCCTTGAACGAAGCCGCTCAGAAGCTCCTGTGCGTAGGCTTCGGCACTGTGTCCATCAACGCCAATCTTATTCATTGCATAGACAGCGAGAGATCGAACTCCCTGACAATAGGACATAAACTGTGCTTCCTCGGCGCGCACGAAAAGCAGTTCTGCTGCTCGCTCTCGCTCTTCGAAAATCTTAGACATGTCGCGCCTCCATCCCGGCCGATGGCTTCCCCACGAACGGAAGCCGTGGCTTTGCCAGAGATGCTACGTTGTCCCACCTCCATTGGTATAAACATTTGTAATGACGAGGGCGCGGATGCGCTTTGCCGAGAATGCGAGGTGGACTTCGGCAGCTTCGGACGGCGCCTTCAGGTTGTTTGGCAGGGTAACATCTGTGGGGTGACCAGCAGCCGTTCAGTCGGGTCTGGGAGAAGATCCGGACGTGACGCGATGCCGACGCCCAATGCCGCCTCCGAGCAGCCGCCTTCCACCCTCAACAGCCCGGCCCACCGTCAAGCAATTTGGATTTGGGCCGTAGAAGCCATCGATAGTAGATGTGTTCGCGCTGAGACCCCGATAGTTGACGAGCAGCTTAAGTATAAAACGAATTACTTCAGCAAGTGACCGACCTGCTTTGATAACACCGAATACCCCTTCTGACTTAAGTGCAGCATATCACTGCTATAGTTATCGCAGGGTAGGCTGCGGCCGCAAGCGAAGTCCTCCCAGTCGTCAAAAAAGACGGTGCGCGGCTGCAAGGACGCGAGTTTCTTTAGCTCAGCATTTGTGGCGATCCGCTCGTTCTCTCTGAATCGGAGGTCGGCCCCGCGAGGTGGAACCGAAAGGATGCTCACCGAGGTATCCGGCCATTGCTTCCGAATGCTGTCGATCACAGCGGCCATTCCAGCAGCGATGGCGCACGGAGCATCGCCAGCTGAGAGATTGTTGGTCCCCAAGAAGATCACAACACGGGCGGGTGACGGTCCCGTAAAAGTGGCGTGCGCGAGTCGCCAGAGAGTAATCTGCGTCCTGTCGCCGCCGACGCCAAAATTTAGCACCGATCCAGGGCCGAATGCCTCAAGCAACTGCTCCCGAGGCCACAATTCCACGAGGGAGTCGCCGATCACGACGGTTTCGGCAGTCAAGATCGACTTCGAGGATAGACTTACATGGCGCCGCAGCGATGTCGCCGTTTGCGGCGGCACTGGAGAAGTCGTCGCACGAACTCCATAGGAGTCGCATTCCGCGGCGCGGCTGCCACCAGCAAGCGCAGTCAGCAGGGCTGAGACGTAGCCCGCCTGCTTCAGAGATACCGGGAAGGCGAGCTTCATGCGGAAAAATCTCCTGAACTTGCGAACGGGGCAGATCGCCTTCCGGTCGCAACCCGCTCCACATTACTCATCCCTACCGGCTGTCGATAGCAGGTATCCCCTCCTGTACTTCGACCACACGAGCCTCGGCGGCGGCGCCGAGATCGCGAACACGCGCGAGATGTCGAACGGCAACCTCCAGGTGAACGCCCGGTCGGCCCGCGGCGGCAATATCCGGGATTATCTCGGCGCCGAGATCGGCCGGCCGGAGCTCGGCGTGGTTCGGATCTACCAAGACGCTCGCCCAGCTCGCCAACCACATCGCCAACCACATCGCCAAGAGCGTGCCCGAGCTCGGCGGCGTGTGCGATCTCTCCGATGAGGCAGAGCGCGCCGCCTGGATGGTCGGGATCTCGGTCGGGGAGGTTGGGGGCACCGGGCGCGCCTCCCTGGCACGGCTGACTGCCATGGGTGTCGACACGGTGGCGGACCTGCACGACCTCGATCCCGGCCGGAGCGCCAGTCGTTGACGGTGATGGGCGAGCGCATCATTCACGAGCTGCGCGGTCGCGCCTGCCTGCCGCTCGAGATCGTGCCGGCCCGGCGCAAAGGCTGCGCGGTGACGCGCAGCTTCTCCTGCCGGATCACCGAGCGGGCGGTGATCGAGCAGGCGGTGGCGGCGCACGCGACGCGGCGAGACGCTGCGGCGGGACGGGCTCGCGGCCTCGGCCGTGACGGTCTTCTACCACACCAGCGAGCACGACCGCGGCGACCCGATGCGCTCGGTCTCGACCGTGATGGGCTTGCCCGAAGCGGCGAACGACAGCCGGCACCTGATCCAGGCAGCGCTCCACGGTGCGGCGAAGACCTGGAAGGACCCGGGTGCGACGCCCTGGCTCTACAGCAAGGCGGGCCTCGTCACGACCGACCTCGTGCCGCTCGACGAGGCGCCGCGCCCATTGTTCGATGCGCTCGACCGGGGGAAGGTCGGGAAGCTGATGACGGCGATGGATGCCTGCAACGCGCGCTTCGGGCGCAGCGCCGTCGGACCAGCGCGGGCTGGGCTGCCGGAGAAACGCACCTGGTCGACGACGTTCGAGACGCGCTCGCCGCGGTTCACGACGCGGTTGAACGACGTGCCGACGGTTAGCGCGACCGCTCTGTGACATCCTGCGCCTGGGCGCTCAACCGTGGCCAAGGGTTGAGGCTCTGTGGAACCGCAGGCGCACCCCGACATCGTAGAATGATCCTGTCCGTGGTCGACGTTCACGCATGCTGGAGGATTCCTCGACGCGATAAAATGCCGTTTCCGGTGCTCCCCGATTTGTTCAAGGGAGATCATTCTGCCTCTTTTGCGCACTTACAAGCTCTCAGTCGCCTGCTGATATTTTTTGTTCGGGACGCATGAACTCTACTATGGCGCATGAAAAGATCACAAATTGCTAATATTACATGATAAGCTCTGTTCATCGTCGCCAAACGATGCCACCTGAGAGTATCCGGCGTACGCACCCGGAAAACTGCGAAACGGATCGAAGCCGAATCGCATCAAAATCTCACAGGATTCTGTCCGATCAGAGCGTGCAAGCTGTCACTGTCTGGAACGGCCGGCGGTGTAACATCAGAACTTTTGAGGTTGGGCAAATAGGCGAGATCGGCCGCTTGAGACTTACCTGTCGCGAAAAGATGCTCTACAGCTAGAGGGTGTGGAAGCAATCGGTCGGGCGCCGTGGCAAGCCTTCGGTTTTGTCGACGCTCCATCTGGGGTTGCCATATTCCCGCATCGGATTCAGCCCGCCAGGTTCGAGCACCCATCATGGAGTCGTGGAACAGCATGCTGTCTCAGTTCCTTCGCTCAGCGACGTGGGCGCCTACAATCGCTTTATCGTGGTTCTGGGGGCTTGGATTTTTCTACTCGATTCATGTCACTTTAGTATATGGATGGATGGGATTTCTATCATTTGCTGTGCCGAATGCAGCGGGGCTTGGGCTGTTTGGTTGGATTCTCGGCGCTCCGAGGCGAAGTCCCGACAAGATTGCGGCTGCCGTTCAAGGGCCTTACGCCGTCCTGTTCCTTGCTTGCCAGTTCCTAGCGGTTGCAATCACGATCTTCGGCTTCGCGGCATACGCATGGGAACCTGTCGTCGGTCGCGACGCTGCGATGGGCGTGATCGGGCTCGTCCTTGTGGCTTGCTCGCTCGGACACGCGATGCCGCTTCGTGGTATCAAGATCTTGCATGGCCTCGCTCTGATCCCGTGTATGTGCGCAGGCTTCGCGATGCTCGCGGGGCTAACGACCAAGTCCAGCGGCTTGGTCGTTCCGCTGTCGTCCTTTGACGAGCGCTTCTACGGTCTCGCGCTTCCCTCGCTGGTCGGATTCCTGCTCGGCCCGTGGATGGACGTGCAGCAGTGGCAACGCGCCGTCGAGATCCAGCGCGCAGGTGCTTCCGTCCGGCTGTCCTATGCGATAGGAGCGATCCTCTTCTTCGGCCTGCTCGCGATGAACGCTCTGCTCGCTGCGACGGCAGGCCTCGGTGAGCCGGTCCTGTCGTCCGACGGCTTGCCTGGGGCATACACGGCCTTGGCGCAGGCGATCGCACGAGATAACTCGGCCGGCGTTACCGTTGCCTTCGTGATCTGGACCGCCGTGGCAGCGGCGACCACGATCGATAGCTTCTACTGCGCAACTCGCTGGCTGATGGCAGCCGTTACGACGCGCAGCAACTCTCCGCTCCTCGCCTTCGTGCCGGCAGCTCTGGTCTCATCTCCTATTTGGACCCTGATCGCAGCCCTCTCTGCTGCGGTCATCGCGGCCCAGCTCAATCTGTCGCTGATGTACTTGATGATGCCTTTCGCGACGATCCTCGTCGGAGGGGCGGCTTGCCTGGTCTGCGAGACGCTTGGTGCATCCCGGCGCTACGACCCAGTCCTCTGCTATATGATCGGTCTGGCCTCCGGCCTCATTTTCTTCGCCGGCTACATCACGCCGAGTTGGGCATTACTCGCGCTAGCGCCACTCGCTGGTCTCGTTGGTGCGCTGCCGATGATGGCCGAACTGGCTGGATTAGGCAGCAAGCCGGCAGCAGGTGCACCAATACTGACGGAAGAGACCGCTGCAACGACAATCGTCATGACAGTGGCGCGGGACGAAGGGATCACATCGCATGGTTTCGACGGACAATGGTTCGTTTTAAGATTAGTTCCTACCTACGATGACACCAATTCCGTCGGAAATATATATTTCGCCAACTATGTTCGCTGGGTAGGCAAGGCGCGAGAACTGTTCTTTAATACCTGTATGCCAGATTTCGACTTGAAGGCGACGGACTTCTACGTGCTGACAAAAACATTCCAGCATGATTTCCGACGAGAAGCGGTCGAGTTCGAGCCAATCTCGGTTCGTGTCCGCATTGCCGGCCACAACCGGAAATTTGTCACGCTAGCGCATGAAATCCATAGTGAAATCAACGGCTTGCTCGGGAGAGGGGAACAGTCCCTGATGTTCGTGGACGCGGCCCACTATCGTCCGCTGGATATTCCACGATCCATCATCGAGGGCTTTCTCCCGTATTGGCCCAAGAGCTCTCCGCATGCGGACTCACCCGCGCCACACCCCTTGCCCGCCAAGAGCCTGGGCGCCTAGGCTATCTCGTATACGCCAGCATCGTCGAACTGTCGTGTTCGACGGCGCTGGCTAAGCCCGGATCGGTGCCGGCGATGATGCGCCGCTGGCAAGTCCCCATGGTATCAGGCAGCATGGATCTTCCCGCGTCGCAGTCCCAGTCTGTTGGTCATGATCTTGGTCTCTTCGGCCGGAACGGGCCTGCTGAACAGGTAACCCTGAAGCTCATGGCAGCCCAGGCTCGCTAGGCACCGACGCTGCGCTTCCGTCTCCACCCCTTCAGCGATCACGGTCATCTTGAGGCTCGTTGCCAGATCGATGATCGCACGAACGATTGCTGCGCCACTTTGTTCGTGCGGAAGATCTCTTACGAAACTCTGGTCAATTTTGATCTTATCGAACGCAAGACGTCGAAGGTAGCTCAAGCTTGAGTATCCAGTTCCGAAATCATCCAGGGACAGACTTAAACCCATCTCACGCAGCTCGGCGAGCGTGACCTTGACGGCAGGTGTTGCCTCGAGGAACACCGACTCGGTGATCTCCAGTTCGAGTCGCGAGGCCGCTAGGCCGCTCTCGCGCAGGGCGGACCGCACCAGAAGCGGCAGATCCGAGTGACGGAACTGGATTGGCGAGAGATTCACAGCAACGTTGACATCGGCCGGCCATTGCTTCGCGATCGTGCAGGCTTGCCGCAGGATCCATTCGCCCATTGGAATGATAATGCCCGTTTCCTCAGCCAGGGGGATGAATTCGGCAGGTGAGACGAAGCCGCGGGTCGGGTGCTGCCAGCGCAGAAGGGTTTCGAAGCACCGAACATGACCGTCCTTCGTCACAATGGGCTGGAAGTAGAGAAGGAATTCATTGCGGTCGAGAGCGCCCCTGAGATCAGTTGATAATGCACGGCGTGCCTCAATACGCTCATCCATTTCGGCTTCATAGAAGCAGTAGCCGCTGCGGCCCTCGCTCTTTGTTCGATATAATGCAAGATCGGCTCGCCGCATGATCTCTAAATCGCCGTCCTGTGGAGCGACAGCGATGCCGATGCTGACCCCGATGTTCAATCGGATGCTATCAATGGTGAAAGTTGAACTGACCGCTGTGACGATATCGCTGGCCAGAACCGCGAGAGTGTGGCGATCCCGCGCCGCCCTTCCAGTCGCCAGGACGGCAAATTCGTCTCCTGCGAGCCGGGCGAGTTGCACGTCTGACGACGCAAAGGCCTGCAGGCGTTCGGCAACGGCCCGAAGCAGCTTGTCGCCAGCGGCATGCCCGAATGTGTCGTTCACGCTCTTAAACTCATCGAGATCAAGAGCGAGCACGGCGAATCTCTCAGAAGCTGCGAGATGATCACGCGCATTATCCAAAAACTTCTGGAACAGGACCCGATTCGGGAGATCGGTCAACGAGTCGTGCATCGCGAGATACGATAGGCGCTCCTCCGAGCGCCGCTTCTCCGTCACATCGGACCCAACGCCGCGATATCCCGCAAAGCTGACACCGTTGGTGAAGGTCGGCTTGCCACTCAGCAGCCAAGTGCGTTGCTCGCCCGCGATGGTGAGCGGAAGGATGATATTGCGAAACGCGCGACGCTCCGCAATGCAGGTCCAGAGAGCGCTGCTTGGATGTCCATCGGGCGGAGCGGTAGCGGGCAGTAGCAGTCGTTCTAGGGGCAAGCCGAGGAGCTGGCGTTCCGACGATTGGGCGACCTCGATCAGCCTCGTCGAAACATGTTGAAGGCGGAGCTCCGCGTCCGTTTCCCAGAGCCAGTCGCTGGCATTCTCCTCGAAATCGTTGAGCAGCAAGTGGGTAAATTCCTGCTGACGCTCCAGATCGACCTGTGCAACAACGCGCATCGTCACGAGGTGGCTGAGATGAAAAATCGTGAAAAGGATGAATGCAGCATAACATGCAAGAAGAATAGCAACGTATGTATAGAATAGCTCCCCGGTCGCCGCCAATCCGAAGAATGATCCGACGATGATGAGGCCGGAGAAGCCGACGGCGACGCGCGGCAGCACGGCCGCGCTTAAGCCTGTTGCGATCAGTCCTGCACAGCTGGCAGCGATTAGGAGGCGGCCGTGAGGATCCGCGCCAGCAAACAGCATGACGGGGATCGAGGCGAGAAGACAGCCATACCCATACGCGGCCGAGACGGCGAGACGGACGAACGAGCCGACCACCTCACGCGGCTTGGGACGCGAACGCCAGAGCCAGCATTGGTGGAGCACAGCGATCGCCAGCGGCAGGATGGCGACCTCCAATCCGGCCAGGTACGCACGATTGGCGGGAATCCAGAACAGGTAGACGATTACCTGCACGACGCTGAGGCTGACGAGTACGGTGAAGGGAACGAGACGGAGAGCGACATCGAACTGCTCCACGCGTACACGCGCCCTCAAACCAGCATCGAGAGAATTGTGTTCGCGATCGGTGTCGATCAGGAAGGAGGCGTGCATCTCAAGTGACACAGGTATCTCATCGAGAAAGCATCAGATACGGGGTTCAAACTCGCGAACTCGACAATAGGCCATGCATACACAACCTTCCAATCTGAAATAAAATTCTAAGTTTAAGTATCGGTTAATTCTAGGCGGGCAATTCGAGTCGCTTAATTTATTTTGTAGTAGTATTTTATTATTTATCAATTGTGCCACCAGGCAGCAAGTTATAATTCGACATCGCGATGACGCTCAACCCCGACTTCCGTAGCGGTCGCATGAGTTTGAGCGTGGATGGTCGGGTGTTGCGAGTTCATCCAGTCAGGATGGAGGGTGTGAACGGCATGCTGACGCCCTCGCTGCCGACTGGCCGGTCACCTCCTTGAGCGAGTACGCCGACACCAAGACATGCAGGACGCCGGTGTGGTTCGCCCTGCACGAGAGCCGATCGCTCTTCGCTTTCGCGGGGACCGCGTCCATGATCTGGTTGATGTACGCGGCATCGACGTGGGTGTTGACCTGCGCGCTGCCGAGGTAATCCAGCACCAGCGTCGCCGTCACACGCTTGCCGGTATCGACAAGCGCGGAGATGGTTCGGAAGATCTCGGCATGCCCGTCGTCATAGAAGTCGTCGGCGGACACGTCGGCGGCGAGGTCGTGATAGATCCGGTTGCGCGCCATGAGCGCTCCCAGGATCTGCACCTCGGCCTCGAGGTTGAAGGGGACCGGGACCTGCATGGCGGCTCACACCGCCTCGGCGACCTTGTCGAGGTCGTTGCCGAAGACGTCCCAGCCGGGCCGGCGCGATCGGCGCGCTCCGAGGCAGGGCGTCACCACCAGCACCAGCACCCTGTCGCGCTTCCTGGCCCGCCATCGCATCACCCGTAAGATGGGGCGCTCCACGCCGCCGAGCACGATCGGCCGGACGTAGCGGAGGCCCGCCAGGCATGGTTCGAGGGCCAACTCGACCTCGATCCGGACCGTCTGGTGGTCATCGACGCGACGGCGGCCTCGACCCGGATGGCGCTTCGCTACGGCTGGGCCCCGCGTGGCCGGCGCTGTCGCCTGCCGGTGCCATGCGGGCACGACAAGACCACCCCCGTCACGGCAGCCTTGCGCACGAGCGGCCTGACGGCAACGGCGGTCTTCGAGGGGGCCGCCAACGGCCGGCGCTTCCTGGACCAGGTCACGGACACCCTGGTCCCGGCGCTCCGGCCGGGCGACACGGTGATCCTCGACAACCTCCAGGCCATCGCGGCGGCCGGCGCGCGGGTGGTGTACCTGCCGCCCTACAGCGCGGGGTGTGCTGTTCGGCCGGGCTCGGACGGAAGGGCCCAGACAGGGGTTTTGGGAACACCCCTGGGAATTCGGGAACGTCGTTGCCACCCATAAGGCCGGGTGGGAACAGACAAGGGGCTGATCTGTCAAGGGAAAATGGTGAGCGCGCTGGGACTCGAACCCAGGACCTACAGATTAAAAGTCCAATAAATCCTTATGTCTACCAAGGGCTTAGGTCTGCCGTGTTGCGCTGGTGTTGCAAGGTGTCAGCTCAGCAGCCCGGCTTCAACGCCGGCCAGCATTGCTGTTTCGTCCTCCCGGGCCTCAAACAAGTAGCCGTACCGGTCCATCGTCATCGCTATCGAGGCGTGACCCATCAGGCTCTGCACTCGCTTCGGATTTAGTCCCTGCTCTATCCACAGCGCCGCGGCAGCGTGCCGAAGGGCATGGAGCCCATACTTGGCCTTCGCCTCACCCTTCGGGCCGTTGACCGTGACCCCGGCCTTCATCTGGAGCGGCCAGAAGAAGCGGTGCAGGATGTTCGCATGGCCCTGCACGGTGCCGGTCGTGGTCGGGAACACGAGACCGAGCGGCCCGTTCGGGCATGCCAGCTTCCACGCCCGTAGTTCGCGGAGCAGCGTCGGCGGTAGCGGGATGTCTCTGATACCCGCCTTGCTCTTCGGTGGTCCGAACGAGTTGAACCGATCTACCCGCCTCCGCACGTGCAGGACGCCACGCTTTAGGTCTACGTCCTCCCACAGGAGCCCGCGCATCTCCGAACCCCGTAGGCCGGCAAACAGGAGCGTCAGGAGCATGGGCCGCGACCGCTCAGGTGTGGCGTCGATAATTGCTTTCAGCTCGGCCTTCGTGGGCATCTCGGGGCGCGTATCCTCCCTCCCCGATCGCTTCACCGGCTTGGCACTCCGGACGTTGTTGACGGTGACCAGTCCGCGACGCTGAGCCTCGGTCACGATGCTGGACAGGCTGATGAGCACCCGGCGGCAAAGTTCGCGCGAGCGGCCAGCGGTCAGCAGCCGGTCGACGAACTCGTTCACCAACGGAGCCGTCAGCCGGGAGAGCTTCACCGCCCCAATCTGTGGCGCGATGTGAAGCTCCACATGTCCGCGGTACTGCTCGATGGTGGTCCTTTCTAGCCGGTCCCGCTCGCACCGCTGCAGCCAGAGCTCCGCCGCCTCCGCGACCGTCGGCGACACGCTGTCGGGCGTATGGACACCTGCCGCGACCTGGCTGCGCGCCTGGAGCAGGAAGGCCTCCGCCTCCCGCTTCGTGGGGAATTGCTTGAAGCGGCGCTGGCCTCCTCCATCGACGTAGCCGGCGAGCCAGACCTGCTTCCCGCTTGGGAGCGTTCGTTTCCTGATCGTAGCCATTTCACCCTTCCCGATAGAATGCGCGCCGCACAGTCTGATGCAGGCGTCGTGCTTTTTTCACACGATGGGCTTTACAGTTCAAGGCATCGTGCGTAAAACACACAACGGGATGGAGTTCATGGCGACGATAGGCCAACTGGTAAGAGCAATCGCCAACGTCAGCGGCTTGGAGGAAAGCGCGGTCAAATTGATCGCCCGCTATGCGCGCGAAAGTGGATTTATTGGACAACAGTCGACGGGTGCCGGTGCAGCGAAAATGACATCCTCCGATGCCGCCAATCTTCTGATCGCATTAAACGCAAGTGATTTAGCCAAAGACGTTGAACAATCTACTCGCTTATATTCATCGCTAATTTCGAGTGGTTCTGACGACATATTTCTATCAGATGCTGAAGAGGCAGCATTCAAGGGCAAATCAATATATAAGGCTTGCAGTCCTGGGTTGAGTTTCTCTGAGGCTTTGTCCAAACTTATTGATTACGCTAAAATTGAGGATAACGGCGTTTCCCATCTTTCAAGATATCTAGATGAATACAAATCGTCCGACAAAGATTATGTATGGCTGCGCGTCATCATCGTAAGGCCAAACCCGATAGCTCGAATTGAAGTTATGCGCTTCACTGGAAATAGCTTTGAAGATCCACCGCGCCTAGAAACTGACTTAAGTATTGCATTCGAGTTAGAGACTAAAGAGAAAAAACCCATAGGTGATAGAACTGCCGAATACAAATGCACCAACAAGACCCTGCAAGCTCTAGCCAACTGCATCTTTAGCTAGGAGATAACAAAATGAACGCGAACATAACGCGCTCCTTCAGCGCGAATAATGGAGCCTTGCCTGATGACATCATTGTGGGCGCTGAAGGAATCTCGGTTGCGCTCTATGGACCCGAGGAGGGAGCACGGGAGACGAACATCCGTCGAATCTACCACGCCGTTGCAAAGGGCGACCTTCCGACCTTCAAACTCGGCGGCCGCGTGCATGCGCGCCGGTCGACCATCCTGGCCTGGATCGAGAAGCAGGAGGCACGCTCGTGAGAAAGCAGCAGGCCCGCTCCGAGGTGTCGGTCTACGCCGGCCGCACGCTCCTCGGGACGATCCGGCGCTCTGCCGGCAACGTCTACGCCTTCACGGCCGATGGCACGCCCATCGGCAGCTACGGCGACCAGAGGGCAGCTACGGCAGCGCTCGCCGCCCAGGCTGCCGTCTCGACGGAGGAGAGCCGATGAGCGCCGTTGTGGTGCCCTTCCCCCGCTCGCGGGACAGGGCCTTCGTCGCCCGCCACGCGAGCATGATGGCCACGGCATCGACTACCGAGAAAGCAGATGCCCACCTCCGCCGGCAGCTCGACCTGCAGCGGCAGACCATGGAACGGCGCGGGATCGACCCTGCGCGGATCGATGCCGAGCTGATGAGCATCGAAGGGAACGTCCGCGCCGTGGTGTGGCGGCTCCTCCTGGTGTCGGGAGGCGCAGCGTGAGGCGCCGCAAGCCGGCGAAGGCGGACAAGACGGGCCGCTCAACCGTCCAGTCCGACCCGCGACAAGGCCCAGGCGTCTGGGAGGGGCACTGGACGTCCCTAGGGCGCGATCTCCTGGACAGCCACGCCTGGCGCGCCCAATCGATCAACTGCCGACGCGTGGTCGAGCGGATCATGCTGGAACACATCGGACACGGTGGCCTCACGAACGGCGCCCTGGTGGTCACCTACGATGATTTCCGGCGATGCGGCGTGCGCGGGAATGCGATCCTTCCGGCGCTTGAGGAAGCCATCGCACTGGGCCTGATCCGCAGGGTTCGCGTAGGGCGTCGGGCATGGGGAGAGTTCAAGGGCCGTCCGGCGCTCTACGGGCTCACTTGGTTCGGGATGGTGGACGGGCAAGCACCGAGCAACGAGTGGAAGCGCTTCGGCACGCCGGAGGAAGCCGAGCAAGCCTCGAAGAACGCCCGTCATGAGGTGACGGAAACCGCGTCCAACCGGCCCGCACGCCGGAGCCAGATCCCTGCCGTTTCGAGCGCGGCCTGACCCGATCGCGGATTTTTGCCCAGTATCACTTCCGGTACTGCTTCCAGTATCACTTCCGGTACATCTAGAGGTACCACATCTGGTACCGGACGGCTCCAGTATCACTTCTGGTACTTCTATAAATATATCCGGGTAGGGTGTGGCACGGGCAGCGCGTCTCCGCTGCTGACGCCCGCGACGCTCCCGACCTGAGATCACGGAATCAAAAAAACCGAGGATCGCGCACTGGCCTGGTGCGTGAAGCATGCCGGCTGTCCTCCGCCGGCTTGCGAGACTGTGAGGAGGGAGGCCGAGGAGCGCCTGGACCGCGCCCCTCAGCCGCGTCACCTGACTGGGGAACCCGATGACAAGCAAGTCATACAGCGATCAGTCTTGCGAAACAATGAACGTCGACGCGACGCGCGTCGTCCAAGTGAAACAAGGGCAGGTAAAGAGGCTAAACGTGGTGCTCGGCTCGATCGAACGTGACCTCGCTCACGTGAAGGGCATGGGCAAGCTGATGGGTCATCTCGCTGAGAGCCCACACGCCATGGATCCGGAAGTGCTGTACGCCGTCGGCGCTGCGATCGAGGCATTCCATCGGGGGATCGAGGAGCGGTGGCAGGCAGCCGTCGCGATTGCCTACGAGTTTCCCGGCCGGGGAGCGTGACCATGGCACCCCTCTCCCTCGCCACGAAAATGGACAGCCCACTTCGCGACACGGCTCGAGCTGCCCGCCTCGGTGAACAGTGGCTGGCGTCCCTGCCGAACCGCGGCCTGGATGACGGTGGCGGCCGGTTCTTCCTGTCGGAAAGCGAGCTCGAGATCCTCGAGTTCATCCTGGATGACGTCGCCAAGCGGGCCGAAGGCTTGGTGGCGCTCCTCGATACCGAAGCCGATCTTGCGATGGTGAGCCTTAATCGCAGAATGCGGGAAGCCCGGCCATGACCGCTCGCTCCCTCATGATCGGGCTTTTCGGGACCGCTCGAGCCTGCTGGCTGCTGTTCGGCTCGGCCCGGGACCTGCAGCGCGCCGATCGCCACCTCGCCCTCTGCGACGCCTATGCGGCGCGTGCCAGCGCACGAGAACTCGTCGCCCGGGACCTCTCATCCCCGATCGCGCGGCCCGAGTAGGTGGCGTCCTCCCCCTTCAGAAATGCGCGCCCTGCGAGGGTGCTCGACCAGCGATAGGAGATCAGGATGCATGACGATCTGCCATTCGGTGATGGCTGGAACTCTGAGGAGTGGGCTCAGAAGGAAAAGGGGAAAGAGCGCAAGTCAGCGATGAGAAGGCAGGTAATGTCTGAGATCATTGCGTTCATGACTGAGGCGGAGAAGAACGGCAAGGATCCGTTTAACGCTGCAAAATCTGTCTTTCCTGCTGTTCCGGATGGAATTCTCGGTCAATGCTTGATGCAAGCTGGAGATGCAGAGGAAGAGGCGTGGTGGGGGCACATGGAGCGCACCATTGATGAAGAGGTGGTGCGCAATGCCCTCCAAAAAGCCGTGAAGCGCGGCTCATGAGCAGCTCCCTCGACCAGGCGCGGTTCGAGAAGTGCCTCGCGCTCGCTGAGCGCGGGACAACCCAAGGGGAACGGGCAGCGGGCCGCGCAGCGGCCGAGCGCGTCGCGAAGCGCGCGGGATTGTCCTTCGAAGAGGCCGAACTTCTTACCCGGCAACGACAGGAGCCGAAAACCTTCGAGGACGCTTTCGCGGAGGCGATGGCTGAGGCCCTCGCTGAGGCAATCAGGAAAGCCAGGGAGGAGTTCGCTCGACAAGCTGCTCTCCGGGAGCAGCAGTGGAAGGAGCAGGCGAGAGAGCGCCGCCGGCGGGCCAAGGCGGCGGAAATTGAGCGGGATCGGGAGATGGAGGAATGGACGCAGCGGGTTAAAGCCGAGCAAGCGATCAGGGACCGCGAGTGGGCCGAGAAGCGGCGTCGCGCGCAAGGAAACCATGGGGGTGAGTGTTGAACACCCACCCGTCTCATCATTTGGCCCTCGCCCGCAGGGAGGCGCCTCGGGAGCACGGCTTCCGCCAGCCGAAGGTGGTGGCGGCCGCCATCGTCGCCCAAGCCCTGAAGGAGAAGGCGCTCCAGCCCCTCAGCATCGAACAGGTAAAGCCCGAGATGGAGGTTGCAGCATGACCCGGCCCAGCCGCGATCTCGCCACTGGTGACCTGTTCGCCTGCGGAGCTCAGCGACAGGCTGATGCTTGCAACGGCGAGGGGGCCGCGGCTGGCATCCCGTGGGATCGCCGGTACGGACCGAAGCTGGGTGTCCGATGGCAGCACGCGGGCAAGGCGTTCGCTCCGTCCCCCATCCGCGCGCAGTCGGTTCGCCAAGGACACGTTCCAGCCATCGATCCCACCTCGGAAGGCCTCCCCGAGCAAATCGGGCTTGGAGATCTGGCCGCGCCGGCCGTCGACCCCCAGGCGATCGCCGATGAGCTCCAGGCCTACCATGGAGGCCGGATGACCGAGAACCTCGCGAAGTTCGTCCTCGACACGCTCCGCCGCCGCGGCGCCACCAAGACGGCACTCGCCCGGGCGATCGGTGTCGAGCACCCCCAGATCATCCGGGTGCTCAACGGCACACGTGGCCTCAGCCAGAGCGCCGCAGCCAATCTGAAGGCCTGGTTGGCGGCGTGATGTACGGCGCCGAGGTGCGCCAGGACCCCGCCTTCGGCTTCCTGATGATGGACGGAGTGATCAGCGTGAGTGCATCCCCCATGCCTATCCCGACCTACGAGGCCGAGGACTTCGAGAGCTATCGTGGGGCTGTCGGCGCCCGCGATCAGCTGCTGCGCGAGGTGGAGCGGCTGCGTGAGAGCGCGAACCGCCTCCAGCAGGCAGACTGCAGCATCCAGGCCGAACTGACCCGCGAGCGGGCGATCGGGATGGAACAGGCGGCCGCCGACCTTCAGGTTGTCCTGTCCGGCCACGAGGAGCGCTACCCCAGCTTCCGCCGCCGGCTGAAGGCGGAGCGCAAGCGCGAGGCCGCCCTTGCCCAGGCCGATGCCGCCCGCGCCAAACCGCTCCACGATCTTGAGGCCAACCTCGTGTTCGACCGCCGCACCGCCGGCGGCAGCCGCGACATCCGCCTCGGCAACGTCCGCGGCAAGAGCGACGCCCGGATCACTCTGGCGAGCTACGGTGCCCTGATCCGCGACCCCAAGGAGCGCACCGAGGCCCGCCTTCGCGCCATGGAGGCGTTCGACGAGCTCTGGCACCGCGCCGAAGCCGGCCTCTACCCGGAGCCGCGTTTCGAGCCCGCGGTCGATACCAGCGCCGGCCACTCCGGCGTCACAGCGCACCGCATGGAAGGCTTGGCCGAGATACAGCGCCTCACCGCCTATATTGGCCGCCAAAGCCAGGCCCTGCTTTGGATGCGCGTCGTTGATCGGCAGGAGTTCACCGCCATCGCCCGGGTCACAGGTCGCGATGCGCGCGACGTGTCCGCCCTGGTCTTGTCCGCGATCGATGGCGTCGCTGCCTTCTACGGCTTCAGCCTACCCTCCGCCGAGGTTGAGCGCCTCGACGCGGCGCTGGCCCAGGCATCGCGCGATAACGGCCTAAGAACTTCTTAGCCCGCTCCTCCATGCATGATATAGTTTTTGAGTTCATTGATCATATACTGGTGAATAGGCGTTTATCTGCAAATAATATTCAAATATAAACAGAGGAGAAGCCAAGTAAACAACGAGCTCGCCACCGCCCTGAACCAGATCATCGCCCAGGCTACTCCGGCCACCGCCGAACAGAACATTGAGGACGCCTTCGTCGCGCTGCTCGCCGGCATCACCCCCCAGCCGGCCCCGCGGCATCCGGTCCGCGGTCCGGTAACGAGCGGCGTCCTCACGTTCCGCCACACCGCTGAGGAGGCCGAGACACTCACCGCCCGCTTGCCAGCCTGAGGCTAGGGTTAAAACTCACCAGCTCGACCATGCGAACAGCCGCTGAGGGTTCAGGCTGTGTGAGAATGCGGTTTTGGTGGCTGGGTAGCTGAACGAACCCTTGCAGCGAACTCGCGCGCGGGGATGGGCTACGCCCGGATCGCCGTGATCAGCGCTCCAACCCCGACGATCTGGATCATTCGCTTCATGTTGTAGGCGAGAACCTGGAGGCTCATCTCGGTTCTGACCTTCGCGAGTGTGCGGGTCAGGAAGTGCGTCGCTCCCATCCAAGCCTTCATCGTGCCGAACGGATGCTCCACGGTCTGGCGACGGATCATCATCGCGTCTGGCATCCGATCAAGCCGCTCCTGCATCACTTCGAGCACGCCCTCGTGTACCCAGCGTGTAGATCCCATCCGCCCTCAATCGCGATCGGCCCGCGTCCACATCGGCTCCTCTTGCCGACCACAACGTGCGACTGCCCCAACCAGTCAAACAGGCTTTGAGTCCCATGCCTTTTAAGGTGTTTTCTTAGCCATTAGCTTGGCCTTTTCGAACACCCTGGCGGTGGCGACATGCTCACGCGCCACGGTCGCCGCCACGTAGGGCTTGTCGACCTTGCGCTTGGGACCACGCGGGCTGATTGCAATCCGTCCGGGGTCGATCCGCTCCGCCAAGGCCAGCAAGCGCGCTGCGACGCCCGCTGCATCCTCCCGCCCCGTCAACACGGCGCCGTGATCCAGCGCCACCATCAGCCCCTCGTACCCGGCACTGATCTGGCGGCCCAGGTGGAACACCGAGACCCGTGGCTCGGACCCGTGCACCTTCTCGATGCACGCGCTCACAAGGCTCAGCACGTTGTGCGCCAGAACCGCAGACGCAAACCCCAACAACGCGGCTTGCGGGCGACCCAGGCGGCCAGCCTCGCTGTGCAGCACCCGCTCCAGGCGCAGGAACAGCCCCTCGATCCGCCAGCGCCGCCGATACACCTGCGCGATCTGCGCCGCGCTGACGCTCGCGGGCAGGTTGCTCCAAAGCCAGATCGTTCGATCGCCCTGCGTCGTCGGCGTCGTCAGGCTGAGCGCCATACGCCGCCAGGAGACCTCGCTCCCCTCCAGGGTGATGCTCTGCTCGCGCAACGTCCCGGTTTCGCAGGACCCGCAGGCCTGCCAATCCCCCTGCGCGCCCAGGCGGGGATGGTTGAGGTGCTGGCGCACCACGAAGTGGCTGCCCGCCGCGACCAGACCCTCCAGCCAGGTCCGGACACAGAAGTGCCGATCGGCGACCCAGACCTGACCGGGCGCGGCGGCGTCCAGGAGCGCCCGGGCCAGCGTCCGCTCGTCGGCGTAGGCATCTTCGCCCGCCACCAGGTCGACGGCCAGGCCGGTGTCGGGATCGTAGACGACCAGGGTCAGCCCCGGCAGGGCGGCGCCGCGATGCGCACGCAAAGGCTTCAGACGCTTCTCGCTGCCGGGCAGATGGTTGCCGTCCAGCACGCGTAGCGCGTAGCCCGGCAGGCTCACCTGGCCGGTGCCGGCCGCCGTCATGACCGGGGCCAGCCGGGCCGCGCTGCCGCGCACGAGGGCACGCAGCAGCGCGAGTTCGGTGCGGTTGACCTTGTCGTAAAGGGCGGGCAGCGAGACGGTCAGATCCTCGGCTTCGCGCGCCGCCGCATGCAGCGAGGAGCGTAGGTCGAGCGCGACGAGCATCATCAGCCTGACGACGGTGGAGAACAGCAACTCCCGCGTGTATTGCCGCTGACGATGCTGCTCGAACACCTCGTCGATCCAGCCGGCTGGCAACGCGTGTTCCAGGGCCGTGCGGGCCATCAAGCTCGTCGGCGCATACTTCTCAAACCGCTCAATGACGGCAGAGCAGAGCGGATCTGATCCCTGCAATGCTTCAGACATTGCAGAGATATGATTACAAAAAATGCACCTTAAAAGGCATGACTTTGAGTCCTCGCGGTCATGTCGAAGAGGCCTTTCACGCCAAAGCGGCGCGCACGTCGGCGACGTCGAGGACGTCGTTCAGCGTCTGCTCGAAGCGGGCGAGCAGGGTGTCGATGTCCTCGTCCGTGCAGCAGAGCGGCGGCGCGAAGCCGACGATGTCGTCGGCAAAGGCGCGGAAGATCACCCCGTTCTTGTAGCCGAAGCTGGCGAGGTGGCCGGAGATGCCGAGCTCCGGCGACGGCTTCAAGCGCTTCGCCTTGTTCGTGACGAGTTCGACGCCGGCGAGCAGGCCCCGCACCCGCACGTCGCCGACGAGGGGATGGTCGGCGAGGCGCTGCAAACCCGCGGTGAAGCGCGCCCCGGCCCGGCGGCCGTTCTCCAGGAGGCCGCCCTCAGTGTAGAGCCTCAAGACCTCGAGGCCGACCGCGGCGCTGACCGGATGGGCCGAGTAGGTGAAGCCGTGGCCGATCGGCTTGCCGACCGGGGCATGATCCGCGATGGCGCGGTAGATCGGGTCGGACATCAGCACCGCGCCCATCGGGCTGTAGCCCGAGGTCAGGCCCTTGGCGGTGGTCATCAGGTCCGGCACCACGCCGTCATGCTCGACGCCGAAGAGCGGGC